>DQGV01000407.1:5692-9033 GCA_003524705.1 Anaerolineae bacterium
AATCCCGTAGGGGCGAGGTAATCTCGCCCCTACTTTTCATAATCAATAAAATCATCTACCCCAAAACGGTTTTCGTACAAATCCAATAATTCTTTTGTCTTTTGTAAAAATTCTTTTTCTTTATCAGAATAATTTTGTTTATCTGATTTCTCTAACTTCTCTTTATTCTCAATGATTCGCTCCCGAAAACTAATTGCAGATGAAACAGGTAAAAGGTTTTCAATTTCCTTAATCAAACTCAATGTTTCTTCAATTTGACTTATGGCATTGGAAAAATCAATTTCTTCATCTAATAACTTTCGTAAAACAATACATTTATATTTTCTACAACTGCTTGGATAATCAGGCGACTCGTAAACTGTACAAACTCCACCCTGCCAAACGGGGCAAGGCTGTAAAAATCCGCGTTGACGTGGGTCATTTCGAATTACATTCAATCCCAGATTTTCAACTTTATCTAACTCATTGGCGTTGAGTCTCACCCAAGCAAATAAATGCCCACTGCAACATAATCCGCAGGATTTGCATAAGGTTTGGGATTCGTTTATTTTTTCCATATCAACAATGTAGGGGCGACTGGCCAGTCGCCCCTACAAATTTATCAAAATCATTCCCCAAACTTAATCCCTTGCGCCAAAGGCAAATCTTTAGACCAATTTATCGTATTCGTCTGTCGGCGCATGTAAACCTTCCACGCATCCGAACCTGATTCGCGACCGCCACCTGTTTCTTTTTCACCACCAAACGCACCACCAATTTCCGCACCTGATGTGCCGATGTTGACATTGGCAATGCCACAATCTGAACCACCGACTGATAAAAATGTCTCTGCTTCGCGCATCGAATCAGTGAAGATAGCACTTGATAAACCTTGTGGGACATCATTGTGAATATGAATTGCCTCTTCAATTGTTTCGTATTCAAGCAAATATAAAATTGGAGCAAACGTTTCGGTTTTGACAATTTCAGTCTGTGCAGGCATTTTCACAATGGCTGGCGAAACAAAATTTGGACCGAGATTTGGCAACATCTCACCACCCGTTAACACTTCACCACCATCTTGTTTCGATTTATTCAATGCATCCATCATTTCTTCAACAGATGTATTCACAACCAAAGGTCCCATCAAAGTATCAGGTTGAAGCGGGTCACCGATGCGGATTTGTTTATAAGCATTCGTTAATCGTTGAGTCAAATCTTTTGAAATTGATTTGTGCATAATGATTCGTCTCGTTGAAGTACAACGTTGACCCGCCGTCCCGACAGCACCAAATAAAATGGCACGAGTCGCCATTTCAAGGTCAGCATGAGGCGTAACGATAATTGCATTATTTCCGCCAAGTTCCAAAATCGTTTTTCCAAATCGTTTCGCAACCGTTTCAGAAACATGAATCCCTACACTGGTTGAACCAGTAAACGAAACCAATGGCACACGTTTATCATTTAACATCAACTCACCCACATCACGTCCAGAGCCAATTGTTAAATTGAAAATTCCAGATAAGCCATGGTCAGCCATGACTTGATTGGCAATATGCGTCACAGCAATTGCAGTCAGCGGCGTGTAAGATGAAGGCTTCCAAATTACCGTGTCACCACAAATTGCGGCGAGTGCCGAGTTCCACGACCAAACTGCAACAGGAAAATTAAACGCAGTCACCAATCCCAAAATTCCCAACGGATGCCATTGCTCATACATTCTGTGCGAAGCGCGTTCACTGTGCATCGTCAGCCCATACAACATGCGCGATTGCCCCACAGCAAAATCACAAATGTCAATCATCTCTTGCACTTCACCATGACCCTCCGCACGGATTTTTCCCATCTCGACTGTGACTAAATCTCCGAGCGGTTCTTTGAGTTGACGTAATGCCTCACCCAAATCACGGACAACTTCGCCTCTTTTCGGAGCGGGAACATGCCTCCATTTTAGGAAAGCATTTTGCGCCTCCGAAGCCACTTTCTCGTATGTTTCAGCCGTTGCTTGAATTATCTTCGCAATCGGCTCACCAGTGGTTGGGTTATATGAAATTAATTCCTTACCGTTTTTATCTGTATACCAATTATCTACACCTGTGCTTGCCCCTGCATTAACAGGTTTTATGTTCAATCTATCTAAAAGGGATTTCATAGGAATCTCCGTGTTTTGTTTTTCTTAGATTCTACCTCATGTTACAACAACGGATTCCAAAGAATAGAAAATATCACAGCCAACAGGATAAACATCGCCGCGAAGATAACAAAGAACACACTGATTTCAGTGGTTTCTGTAATAGTAAATATTTGAGTGGGCAAATTATCAAAAACTTGTTGTAACTCGCTGGCACTTTCTGCTAAGTGATATTCTCCGCCTGTCATACCAGCAACTGTTTTGAGAGTCTCTTCATCAATCTCTCTGCGGAATTGACCTCCGCCTCCACCACCACCGCCTCCAAAAAATTGTGGACCACCAAATTGGTCAAAACCATAAGGGGATGAAAAGCTACAATTCATCGGAGAAGAATTATTGGTTGTGCCAAATCCGATGGTATAAACGCGCACGCCTCTATCTGCCGCCATCATTGCCGCTTCAATCGGATGAATGCCAGTCGTGCTCACTCCATCTGTCAACACAATCACAATGGCTGGCACATATTGACCATCAGGTAAAGGAACCACTTCCATTTGTGAATATGGGCTGACGACTGAATCATCAAATTCAGCAATAGCATCTAATGACATTAAGATACCTTCACCAATCGCGGTGCGCCGAGCTGTGGTGATATTTTGTACGGCTGTTTGAAGTAAATCTCTATCGGTTGTTGGAGGTTGAACCAGAACTGCAAACCCCGCAAAAGCAACAATGCCAATTTGCGTAGTCGCTTCTTGACCATCTATAAATTGCAAAGCGGCATCTTTGGCGGCTTCTAAACGATTTGGAGCAATATCTGTGGAGCACATGCTTCGAGATACATCAATCGCTAAAATAATCGTGGCACTGTTTGAAGGTAATGTTACTTCAGAGACAGGTCTTGCCATTGCCATAATCAAACTAGATAATGCCAATAGAAATAACGCAAATGGTAAATGACGTTTCCATTGTGACTGTTTTGGTAGTGCAGTCCGAATCAAAGATAAACTTGAAAAACGTATCGCCACAGGTTTACGGCGGCGTAATATCCAGATGTAAACAAGAATCAAAATAGGAATTAATAACAACAAATATAAAAGTGAAGACCAAAGATATTCCATCAGAACCTCCTTTGTTTATGGTACACGACTAAACCATAACAAAGACAACATGCCACCAACCAATAAAATCAAAATACTCAAACCTGCAAATACAGATGTCACTTCTGTTT
>DQGV01000234.1 GCA_003524705.1 Anaerolineae bacterium
AAAATTATCTCGTTCTTTGGCTGGGGTGAATCGTTTTACATCCACTGGCGGATAAATGACATGTGACTCACGATTCCATGCTTGTTTGATGTGTGATACTGTCCAATGTGAGTTTGCTATGAAGGAATCGGTTCGCTTGGAAGCGAATCTATCCCAACGCCTGAGCAGGTTCAAGGTCAGGCGTGCGGCGGAATGAATCAATGGTTTATTTAATTTATGCAGTCGTAAATAATCATCACGCATGTGCCACGCATATCTCATCGGTGTAGAAATATATGAAACATGTTTTTGGTTTTTGTGAGTTTTCACACCATGCGCCACTGCATGTGATAATGAAATCACAAGGTCGTATTTTGAAACATCTAAAGACTCAATTGCCAAAGGCATGAGTGGCAAAAGTTTTCGATATAAATTTTCAACGTTTGGAATTTTTTGAAAAAAAGAAGTGTTAACTTTTATATTTTCCAAAGGCGTGTTGATAAAATTTTTAGGAAAATGGGTTAATGCAAACACATCCGCTTGCGGATATAACTTTAACGCCTCTACCAGAATCCGTTCTGAACCGCCTAAGGTACTCAACCATTCGTGCACAATTGCAATTTTCAAATTCACTCCGAGATTATAATATTTACGTCATTGCGAGTCGCGTTCTTTGCGACGAAGCACTCTCAATTTTCCATGTCATTATCCCAAAACAAAACCATGCGCTTCTTTGAAATTGGTGCAGAAATATTTTTTGCACTTACCATCATCTTCCTTCCATTTCGCTGGAGAATAGATGTATGGGTTCGTCCCATGCCGCCATTGTATTCTGATTACACAAACTTTCAATTATTTCTAACCGATATAACTTTAATTTATCTACTAATATTTTGGTTTGCTTTATTAATCATTCAGCCTCGAAAATTAAATGCAGGCAATGCTTTAATTTTTATTTGCCTAATTGGTTTAACCGTTTCTGGAATCATTTCTGTTTTCGGCAGTGTCGACTCGATTCTCTCACGTTATCATGTTTTTCGATTTATTTTGTTGCTCCTATTTTATCTTTACATCGTCAATGAACTACAATCCCCACTTTGGGTGATTGTGCCAATTGCGCTTCAAATTATCATTCAAGCTCCTGTTGCAATTGGGCAAAGCCTTGCACAATCTTCTCTTGGATTACAAACCTTCGGAGAAATTTTTCTTGACCCACAGATTCTTGGAACAAGCATTATCCCCATTGATGGAATCCGCTTCTTACGTGCTTATGGCTTGAGTGACCACCCCAACATTCTCGGTGGTGCGATTGCTTTTTCATTAATCATTTTGTTTGCAGTTGTATTATATGGAAAAAACCGTCAGCCATTGTTTTCTTCAATTTTATTTTTGATTGCATTCCCCGCATTGATAATGACATTCTCTCGTTCGGCATGGTTAAGCTTCGGTTTAGTGACCAGTTTCATGGTCGCATGTGAGGCGTTTGCTCAAAAATGGGATTCTGTCAAACGTGCGAGTCTGCTTGGGATGTTAAGTCTGGTTGTTATTTTGCCAATCTTATTTCAACAAACATCTGCATTTGAAAAGCGCGTGAATGCAGGCAATGTCATCAATGATGCCACCATGCAACAACGAGATTATTTGTTAGAAGTAGGCAACACTTTATTTGTAGAACATTTTGCCCGTGGTATCGGATTAAGTGCCACGCCACTGGCGTTGAAAGAACGTTTTGAAAATTTCCCTGCTAATTATCAACCGCCACATTATGTTCCTTTATTGGTTGCCATAGAAACAGGTGTACTTGGCGGAATGTTTTATTTGATTTTATTCCTCATGCCTTTTGTACTTTTTATTCTCAAATGGAAAACATATATTCATCAGCCATATGTGATGGCTTCACTTGCTTTGATATTTGCAATATCTATTGTCTCGCTTTTTGATTACTACACTTGGTATGTGACGGGGCGTGTATGGCACTGGCTGGCTTGGGGAATTTTCTCACTAGCACTTCAAAAGGCGAATGAATGAATCTGCTTCCATATTTATTAGCACCGATTGTGGTTGCTTATTCATTCTCTATGGGTATGTTGATTATTTATCTTATCAACATGGTATATCTTGCTTTCATTGGATTAAGAAAACAAAAATACTTACAAACAAAAAACTCATTACTCTCTGTGACCTCTGTGGCTACAAAGAAATTTCCATTCGTTACAATCCAACTCCCAATCTACAACGAACGATATGTTGCTGAGAGATTAATCGAAGCCTGTGCTTCATTTGACTATCCAAAACATTTATTTGAGATTCAAGTGTTAGATGATTCTACGGATGACACAAAAGATATTGTCGCTAAAAAAGTGAATCAAATAAAAAAGCAAAATATAAATATTCATCACATTCATCGTGAAAATCGAATCGGATTCAAAGCAGGCGCACTCGCCAAAGGACTTGAATCTGCTAGAGGAGAATTTATTGCTATCTTCGATGCCGATTTTCTTCCGCAACCAGATTTTCTCAAACGTCTGCTTCCGCATTTTCAAAATGAAAAAATTGCTTTCGTCCAAGCCCGTTGGGGACATTTAAATCACGATTACTCTTTGCTCACTTTATTACAATCCTTTGCACTTGATGCACATTTTGCCATTGACCAACTCGCGCGTTCTAATTCGGATTATGTTTTCAACTTCAATGGCACTGCAGGCATATGGCGTAAATCCGCAATTTTGGATGCAGGCGGTTGGCAAGCCGATACATTAACAGAAGATATGGATTTATCCTATCGTGCATTCTTAAAAGGCTGGTCTGCTCATTATGCTGGCGATGTAGAAGCCCTTGCCGAATTGCCCGTTAGCTTCACTGCCTATCGTCGTCAACAATATCGCTGGGCACGCGGCAGTTTAGAATGTGCCATTAAATATATTCCCGTCATTTGGAAATCACATTTTTCGCTTGCTAAAAAATTCCAAGCCACATTACATCTCACAGGTTATCTTTTACATTTGTTAGCAATTTTATTAATGTTGTTTTACCCAATGCTTTTATTGTTCGCAGTGCAATATCCAGTTTTACTTGAACCAATTGGTATCGGATTAGTATTAAATGCTTTGATTTTATTACCTACATTTTATTTCACAGTTGCCCAACAATTATTGAAAAGGCGTTGGCTTTTTTCACTCCCATTAATTTTTCTCATGTCTATGTTTGCATCGGG
>DQGV01000307.1 GCA_003524705.1 Anaerolineae bacterium
GCTCTACTGGATGCTTTTTACTTCAATGACTATTTTTCGTTCAAAAAATGATAAAGATGAGACTTTGTCTTCATCGTTGGCAATTATAAATAGTCTGATCTTTATTTTTTGCTTTATGCATCACCTCCATCTTTATTATCCGGCCGTTAAATGGATATTCGCCGCGGTTATGGGCGTTGTATTTCTTGGGCTTTCATTCTTTGAAAACTCCCGTAATCAAAAACATCAATCCGACATTCATCTCGTCTTTTCTGTTTCACTGCTTTGTATGATTATTCCAATGTATTTTGATGGATCATCAATTACCTATGGATGGTCAGCTGCCAGTGTAGCGGTTATGTGGCTTGGATTTAAGCATAGCCGTTACGTGCTACGAGTTATCGGATGGGTTTTGGCGGGATTAGTGCTTTTCCGTTTAGTTTCATTTGATTTCTTAGATCGCGAAATCATTTATAGAGGGCTTGTCACTATCAATCCTTTCTTCTTTGTCGGAGCTTTTTCGGCAGCGGCATTTTTCCTTTTGCATCGGTTTTATTTGCGCAGCTCCAAGTTAGAATCAAGCGTGCGCACTAATTGGTCTAATGCGGCATTAATTACATCAGCCTGTGTTCTGGGTAGCGCATTCCTTATTGGGGGACTTGCATCTGTTTCTTCAACGGCACTTATGGGAATTGGTATCTATTTGTTTTGCTCATGTGCGGTTAGAAAAAGCGGCGTCATGTATGTGGGACTGACCTTTATTGCTTTTTCTGTATTGCGTTTGCTTGGTATCGATTTTGAGTATTCGCTGGCATCCGCAAAATCAGATGTATCTCTGTATCTGCGCTTTGCTACCGGCGCAATTTCAACGATGAGTGTCCTAATGCTGAGTGAGTGGACTCGTCGCCGGTATCTTGATTTGTCTTTCAAGAATTGGCTGTTTCCGTCTTTTGCAATTGCAGGAGCGTTGCTTCTTGCCACACTTGTTTCTGACGAATTAACAAAGTCATTTATGGCTATGATGTGGGGAGCCATGGCCTTTGGCTTTATCGTGTGCGGATTCAGCAGCCGCGAAAAAGTCTATCGCTGGATTGGGCTCAGCCTGTTCCTATTAGTATTGATCCGACTTTTTGCTTATGACTTTGCAAATATGCAGGTTATTTACAAAATCATTTCCTTCATCGGGTTGGGGGTTGTTTTCATCGTGGCGGGTTTTATTTACAACTACTATTCAAAACTACTTTTGCCCGAAGCGCCTAAAAATAAATTGGAGGGATTAATATGAGTTGGTATGTAAAGGCATTAAAGAAGTATGCTGAGTTTAATGGGCGTGCCAGCAGAAGGGAGTATTGGGTTTTTACTTTGCTGAGCGGTGCTATTTATATAGCTCTTAAAATTTTTGATTCAGTAATTTATCTAAAATCAAGCTTTAATCCGAGAATATCAGAATTGTATTTTGTTTTGGTGCTGCTTCCGAGTGTTGCAGTAACGGTTAGAAGGCTTCATGATGTGGGAAAAGAGGGGATGTATGCTTTAACCTTTTTTGTCCCCATTCTTGGTTTCTTTTTTTGGCTTAATTATATGCTGCGCTACAGTGATGCCGGAGACAATAAATACGGTAGCGATCCGGCAGCAATTTCTAATTAATTTGGCAATCCCAACGGTCAATTTGTTAACAGTGGTTGTTAACACTTTTGATGGCAAATAGTGGGCAACACAGCTTTCTTCATGAGGGAGACCGACAAGGAATGGATTTAAAAAAACATGCTTGGATTGAGAGGTTTTTTCGCTTCTCAATAATTTTTTTCATTCTATTTACACCAGGGGCTAGCACTGCTTCTGCTAATGTATTTCAGCTAAGAAAGAATCACGCCTATTTTGCCGTGTCGGAACCCTTTATGAATCAGCTCATTTCACAAGTGAAGCCATCATTGCATTGTTTTGATCAGAAGTTTGATACTACGATTATAAGAAAAGATGCGCTGTATCGCTTTAGTAAGTTTGATTTTGCATCGGATGGGGAGGGGCATATTTTCCTTACAACATCAGTATTCGATTATGCGCAAACTCGCTCTGATTTATTGGGGCTGGTTGCTGTGGTGATGGCTTTTGCGCCAACATGCGCTGGCAAATTAGGTGACTCAGGAAGTTTCTCTGATGAATTAAATGAATCAATGAGCGAGTCGCGTCAGCCTTCAGCTTCTGATTTTCCACAAGTCGTGAGTGAGCTTGTTGGGGCATTTGTAGAAGGTCCACTAGCACTAGTCACTTTTGATGTTGAAACATTAAGCCGGATGGAAAACGAGAAAACACAAAGAAATAATAAAAAAATTAATGTGGCACAAAGGAAGAAAGCTACAAAAGTTTTAAATTCACAGTATTTGAATCAAGAGATATTTCAGCTTTTTGATGTGTCTCAGCTTGCTGCATTTAAAAGATTTTTGAATAGGCTGGAGGCAAACAATGTGGTTGGAAAAGTTGATGGGGCATTATTGGATAAAAGGTTTTGGGAGGTGCTGGCGGAAAGAATACGCGCTGTTGATCAGCCAGCACAAGATGATGTTGAGTTTAAAAAAATACAAACTGCAATACGTCAAGTGTCCGAAAACTTAGCTTCGCAGAGAACAGCGATAGAGCAACTTAATGCATACCCACTAAGTAGTTCAAGTAGTCCGCACAAGCAGTTGCTTCAAGCTAAGCTTGATAAGCGTTGGGCTGATGCTTTGAAACGGCAGGAATTTATCATTTCTCATAACAGAAGTAGCCAGTTTCTTAACAGTGAGGTTGTTGCGCTTTGGGAGTTGCAGAATATGAATAATATGCCTAGGAGCAATAAAGTAAATGACCCTTATCCAGAGGTCACGCAAGAAGCACTTGATTTGGCCTATTTAACTTTTGCGATTTACCACCCCTCTATGAAGGCGAACGGATTATCTGGAATAGGCGGAGTTTTTTACCGACAATTAAATTTCACGCTGGCAGAGGAAGTTCTAAAAGAAGGTTT
>DQGV01000101.1 GCA_003524705.1 Anaerolineae bacterium
ATTATACAACGGTTTATGATAAGTCTATACGATTTCATCAGCAATTTGTTGCAAAAAATAAACTATTCAAGCGTTTATAATAGGAAAGCATGTACGCAATGCAATTTAGGAGACTTTAGTGAAATTCAATAAAATTTGCGTGATTGGTCTAGGCTACATTGGCTTACCTACAGCAACCACATTTGCAAAACACGGCATCCATGTTTTGGGCGTAGATATTAATGAAAGCATTGTCAAAACTCTAAATGAAGGAAAACTTCACATCCACGAAGCAGGTTTGCCCGAAGCATTAAGCGAAGCAATCCAATCAAAAAAATTTAGAGCCAGCACAAAAGCCGAAGAAGCAGATGCATTCATCATCGCTGTTCCGACGCCTTTCAAAGAAAATGAAGTTGGCACATACAACGGCGTTGAATACAAACTTGCTGATATGCGTGCTGTGACTTCTGCGGCCGAATCAATCATCCCGTTTTTGAAAAAAGGGAATCTCGTGATTTTAGAGTCGACATCACCGCCTCGGACTACGGTCGACTTGATTGCCCCCATTTTGCAGAAATCTGGCTTACAAGCAGGTTCTGACTTTTTCTTATGCTATTCACCAGAACGTGTGCTACCCGGACAAATTATGAAAGAGTTGATTGAAAATGCCCGTGTGATTGGTGGCATTACACCAGAATCGGCACAAACGGGTGAAGATTTATATTCAACTTTTGTAAAAGGAAAAATTCTTCAGACCGATGCTACTACTGCCGAAATGGTCAAGTTAATGGAAAATACCCATCGTGATGTGAACATAGCCATTGCAAATGAATTTTCTCGCTTGGCTGATAAATTCGGTGTGGATGTGTGGGAAGCGATTTCATTAGCAAGTTTGCATCCACGTGTGAAAATATTATCGCCAGGCCCCGGTGTAGGCGGTCACTGCATTAGCGTTGACCCGTGGTTCTTCGTTGAAGCCGCACCTGAATTAACTCCGTTAATTTATCATTCACGTCAAGTGAATGATGCGCAACCAAATTTTGTGGTTGAAAAAGTTAAATCTGCGCTTGGTGATTTGAAAAATAAAAAAATCGCCGCATTAGGTTTAGCCTACAAATCTGATGTGGATGATTTGCGCGAAAGCCCTGCTAATGAAGTTGTGCATTTGTTACAAAATGCTGGCGCAAATGTTTTGGCATGGGAGCCTTTTAAACCGGATGCGAAACTTGAAGGAATTAAGATGGCAAGTTCATTTGAAGAGGCTATCAAAGATGCCGATGCAATTTTGTTGTTAGTAAAACATACTAAATTTACGGAATTAAATCCAAAAGAAGTTGCTAAGAAAACGAAGGCAAAAATTATCGTGGATACTGTCAATGCTTGGAAAGTTGAAGAATGGCAATCTGCTGGATTTGAAGTTTTTAGATTAGGTGTTGGGAAATAAGTTAAATGAGAGTCTTATCTGTCTTTGGAACCAGACCCGAAGCCGTGAAGATGGCTCCTGTTGTAAAACTGCTGAAAGAAACAGCGGACGTTGAATCACGTGTGTGTGTGACTGCGCAACATCGTCAGATGTTAGACCAAGTGTTGGATTTGTTTAACATCACACCTGATTATGATTTAGATTTGATGCGTGAAGATCAATCGCTTTCACAATTAAGTGCTTCAATTTTTACAAATTTAGAACCAGTGCTTACAGACTTCAAACCTAATTGGGTTTTAGCACAAGGCGATACCACCACTGTCGCAATTACTTCTTTGCTTTGTTATTACCACAAAATTAAGTTTGGGCATGTCGAAGCGGGCTTGCGGACGCATGATAAATGGCAACCATTTCCTGAAGAGATTAATCGCCGCATTGCTGGCGCAGTTGCAGATTTACATTTTGCGCCGACTGAATGGTCAAAGAATAATTTGTTGAAAGAAGGCGTTGACCCAAACATTATCAAAGTTACGGGAAATACTGTCATTGATGCTTTGCAGTTTGTGAGTAAACAACCAGAGCCAAAAGAAATAACCAACTTAACTAACAAACTAGCAACTAGCAAACTAATTTTAGTAACTGCTCACCGCCGCGAAAATTTTGGCGAAGGTATGAAAAATATCTGCAAAGCCTTGCTAGATTTATCAAAAGAAAAAGATGTGCAAATTGTGTATCCAGTTCACTTGAATCCAAATGTGCAAGAGCCAGTGAATAGATTATTGAAAAATGTAGAAAATATTACACTGCTTCCGCCATTAGATTATCTTCCATTAGTTCATTTGATGAAACATGCAACTTTAATTTTGACCGACTCAGGCGGGATTCAAGAAGAAGCGCCAGCCTTTGGTGTGCCAACTTTGGTTTTGAGAGAAGTGACTGAACGCCCAGAGGGAGTGGAAGCGGGGACGGTTAAGTTAGTGGGAACAGAAACAAGCCGAATTAAGGAAGAAGCGAAACGTCTACTGGATGATGAGGCTGAATATCAGAAAATGTCGAAAGCGGCGAATCCGTATGGAGATGGTCACGCTTCGGAGAGAATCATCCAAGCCTTGTTGAATTATTAAAGTAGTGTTTTCCCTATTCCCTTTTAAGCGCGTTTGTGCTATGAATTAAGTTATCAGTACCAAAAAGACTGCGAAAGCCAAGCAGTTTTATGATTATAATGAAAGCAGTCAACTATGTTGAGAAAGTCTTTATCGCTTCTAATTGCCATCACCCTGCTAGCAACACGTTGGGAATTCGTTTCTGCACAGGCGCCAGATACTAAATATTTTAGTGAGACGGGACATAACGTAACTGGAGAATTTCTCACTTTTTACAATAGCACCCCAAACGCCTCATTTTTATACGGTTACCCAATTACTGAACAAATTGTCAGCAAAGATGGCAAAACTGTGCAATATTTTCAACGTGCACGTTTTGAATATGTTGCTGAAAACCCACAAGGGCAACGCGTGCAATTAACTTTGCTTGGTCGCCAAACCTATATATCTGCGGGTCCATTAAGTGTAGATAATCCGTTTGCGTGCAGACTTTATGTGGAAACTGGTTTTTCAGTTTGTTTTGCATTTTTAGAATTTTTTGACCAATATGGTGGTGTAACCCAATTTGGTTATCCGATTTCTGGGTTTGAATATCATCAAAATAAAATAGTGCAGTATTTTGAAAAAGCTCGCCTTGAATGGCAACCCTGGATGTTGGAAGGTCAGCGCGTGGTGCTTTCAGATTTGGGAAGAGTTTATTTCGATAAACTTGGAGAAGACCCTGCTTTGCTTGCCCCCGCCAGCCCCATTAATAATGCGCCGATCATCGTCACTTCTTTACAAGTGCGTGCCTTTGCGTGGAAAGCCGTTACACTTGCAAGTGATAATCAATTATTCTTCGTCATTGTGCAAGACCAAAATGGCGCGCCTGTTGCGAATGCAAATTGTACAGCCGTTGTGCATTGGCCCAATGGTGTGAATGACTCAACCATTATTGCAACGAATACAACAGGCATTGGGATTATTTCTTTGCAATTTGAAAGTCAGCCGTATGGCAGTTTGATTTATGTAGATGTCAATTGTTCGTTAAATTCTTTGAGTGGGAAAACAACAACTTCGTTTAGGATTTGGTATTAAAGACGATAGACCGTTTTATAAAAC
>DQGV01000031.1 GCA_003524705.1 Anaerolineae bacterium
TGATTGGGTTACTTGGAAGATATCTTGGCTTTTCTTTCGATACAGTTAAGTTTTTGTTTTTCCTGATAGGTCTTGTTTTTATACTCACTTTATTAAACAGGAGCATAATAGAATTTTCAGAAACAATTACATCTGTACGAAATTTATTTTCTAATCCAGTTTTGATATTCACAATTTGCTTAGCATTTGCATTGACAATATCTGATTTACTTTTTTTTATCGATGATTTAACATATCTTTCGTATCTTACAAATTGGCAATATTCAGAGCAATTAGGATTTCAAAATATTATCCATGAACCAGTAGTCATTGAGCTAGAGCGCTTTTGGCTGGCAATGTACCCTATGGGGCAAGCAATTTTATCTGAGCTTAGTGGGGTACCTGGAATTTTGCTTTTTAGTCATTATCTTGAATTATTACTTGTTCCGTTGGCAGTATGCACAGCTTACTGGTTTGCTCGTCAGTTAGGTTTTTCTCGCAATGCCGCTGCGGTTTCTACTTTATTTCAAATTTCTTTGTATGCTTGGCTAATTGGAGATGAATGGCCCGTTGGCACATGGTTTTATCAATCTATGGCAGAAGATAAAGTATCTGCAGTATTTCTTCTTGCGCCAGTATTTTTTGCATATGTCATCAAATATATTGAGTTAGTCTCTGGAAAATATTTGTTTTTTGCCTTTTTATCTGGGCTTGCGATTACTTTAACACATCCTGTTTCATTATTTTTTACTTGTGTTATTGCATTATGGTTGGGACTTCTGAGTTTCTTTTATAGAAAAGCAAACTTAAAACAGTTAATCACAATTGCTATTCTTGTGTTTGCCCTGATGTTGCCGTATTTGCTTATTCGCCTGATAGATGTTTCATCTCAAGTGGGGTTTGTAGTAGGGACAGCACAATCTGGTGGAGGAGCATTTCAAATTGATAGATATACAAATGTGGTCAGCGATATATTTTATGGATTAAACCCGAACATGTTGCTCTTTATTGACCTTGAATTAGGTGGCGTTTTTTCTGCATTTCGATTTACTCCTGTTGTGATTGGGTTGTTATCTTTATTATTTTCTTTTATCAACTTAAAAAAAGAGAGAATTTATTGCTACGTGTTTTGCGCATCATTATTGGTGCTTTTGGTTACTATCCCTTACACAGGTTGGATATTTGGCTATTTTACAGACGCACGCCTGATTTACCGTGCTTCGTGGTTTGTTCCATTGGGATTGGGAAGTGTTGTCATTCTGCAATATTTTTCTAGTAGCATAAAAAAACTTCAAGTTTATTCAAAAAGAAATAACTTAATTATGTTCGTCTGTTTTCTTTTTACCCTGCCAGTTTTTGCATTTATGAATGTGCCGCGCATCCCAGCCTTCTTTGCTGTTTTAGACCGTAGCATCCAATTAGCCAAAATTGGTTCGGTTATCGATTCAAAATCACAAAATCAAGTTGTATCTATTGGTTTAGATTATTTTGAGACAATGTTGTTGCCTGGTGTTTCGGCAAAGACAACCTTGATTTCTTTTCGTGAAGAGAAACTGGATAATGGGCACAATCATTATTTAACAGAGGAGGAAATTGAGGAAAGAATTTATGCTAGTAATGCTATTCGTTCTCTAGACAATGACGACATGACTTCGATAGAAAGATGTAAGTACATTAATGAATATGAAGTGAAGTTTGTAATTGCAAATATAAAGGATGCAAACTTGTATATGAGTTTGGTTCAAAAATGTGGCATAACCATTGAACAAATTTTTCAAACCGAAGATAAAGCTTTATTGCAGATTCAGTTATCCCCGTAGATTTGAGGCGAGGCTTGTAGATCAAGATGGTAAAATTTTGTTTATGAATATTAATCAGGAAATAGATTATGTATAATGGTAAAACAGTTGGTGTGGTTGTGCCTGTATATAATGAAGAGAAGTTAATTAGGCGGGTGATTGAAACCATGCCATCTTTTGTTGATGTGATTGTTGTGGTAGATGATTGTAGTAAAGATAACACGCCTCAAGTTGTTCGTGAGTATATTGAAAAAAAACCTGATGGGGTGGTGTTGATTGAGCATGAAAAAAATCAAGGGGTGGGTGGGGCAATTGCAACAGGATATAAATGGTGCCGTTATGAGAATATAGATGCAACAGTGGTGATGGCTGGTGATGCGCAAATGGACCCCAATGATTTACCTGCGTTGTTAGACCCTGTGGTTAATGGTGAAGTAGATTATTCAAAAGGGAATCGTTTGGTTTCGGGTGATGCATGGAGGACGATGCCACGCGTACGTTATTTGGGTAATGCTATGCTTTCGCTTCTGACGAAAATTGCATCTGGTTATTGGCATGTGGCAGATTCTCAAACGGGATATACAGTTGCGAATTTGAAAGTTTTACAGACCATTAACTTAGATAAAATTTATAAAAGATATGGAATGCCCAATGATATGTTGGTGAAATTGAATGTTTATAATTTCCGCGTGTGTGATGTGGAAGTGAAGCCAATTTACGGCATTGGGGAAAAATCTGGTATTCGACCGATTCGAATGATTCCTAAACTGGCTTGGCAGTTGTTTAAGTTCTTTCTGTATCGCATGGTGCAAAAATATATTATTCGCGACTTTCATCCATTGGTGTTTTTTTACTTGTCAGGCGCAATAATGTTTTTTAGTGGATTAATTTTTGGTTTGTATCTGCTTTTTTATCGTATTTTTGTTGGGGCGGTTGAAGCGACCAGCACGATTATGGCTGTATTTTTATTTATTACAGGAATGCAGTCTTTATTCTTTGCCATGTGGTTTGATATGGACTATAACAAAAACCCATCTGTGCGTGGTAGATGAATGCGAATTTTTATCGGGTTAACAGATGTTGCCAATATCACACATAATTATGCAAAAGGATTTCGCGCCTTAGGGCATGAAGTCTTTACAGTGGTATGGAGTAAAAGCCGCTTCTATGCTGACGTTGACTATAATCTTGTTATTGATGCAGGTTCGTCTGCTTCAAGTGGCTTCAAAAGATACTTGAGCATTTTTTTAAACTTGCTAAAAATAATTCAAGGCTTGAAGTGCGATTTATTTATTTTATATGCTCCTGCTGTTTTACTAACTTATTTATACTATCCAATTCTGAAACTGCTAGGCAAAAAAATTATCACTGCTTTTTGGGGCAGTGATGTACGTTATTGGTATGCTTTTGCAGAAGAGATGAAGCAATTAGGGGCAGAAGATGAAGTACATCCATTTTTTGATTACGCCCGTACTCGTTCTGGTGGAAGTTATTGGGATAAACTCCGCACCATAAAAACT
>DQGV01000200.1:0-1058 GCA_003524705.1 Anaerolineae bacterium
TTTTTTGCTTTTCTCAGAAATCTCTGCGAACTCTGTGGCTAAATTATTTTTAATTACGTTTGACTCATAACTCCAAACTCTTTTACTAATATTGCTTTCTTTCTAGCAGAGCCCCACATGTAATTTCCAAATTCGCCGCTTTTGCGAATGACGCGATGGCATGGAATTAAGTATGCGATGGGGTTATCACCAACTGCACTGCCGACTGCTCGTACTGCACGTGGATTGCCAATATTCAATGCGATTTGTTCATACGTGGTGACTGCTCCGCTGGGGATGTTTAACAACGCTTCCCAAACTTTGATTTGAAAATTCGTCCCGCGCAGATGAAGTTGAAGTGGGGCATCAGGTTTCCCGTCAGAAAAGATGCGGGTGACTAAATGTGCAGTGGATTTGTAATCTTCAATCATATTGGCTTGTGACCAATGCTCAACTAAATCATCAATGGCTTGCCCTTCGTTTTTATCTACAAAACTCATGTGACAAATGCCGCGTTCTGTTGTGGCGATGAGACATTTGCCAAACGGGGTGGGGTGAATTCCGTAATGAATATTCAAGCCCATGCCATGTGATTTGTATTCGCCGGGGGTGACTGCTTCGGTGTTGACGAATAAATCATGCAGGCGACCCAAACTTGAAAGTCCGATGCGATGCGTTGTATCTAACAAATTTTCAGACTCGTTCAATAATCCTTTGGCATGTTCTTTGGTGAGAAATTGCAAAAATCGTTTTGGACTAATGCCCGCCCAACGTGTGAAGATGCGTTGAAAGTGATATTCACTTAATCCGACTGCTGAGGCAATCTCTTCCAATTCGGGTTGATTTTGTACATTGGCTTCAATGTATTGAATCGCTTGTTCGATAATCGTATAGTATTGTAAAGGTTCTAATGTTTCGTTTTCCATATCAATCTCCTTTTTTGATGTTGAGATTGTATTTGGCAGTGCCTTTTTCTACGACCCGTTTCTTGCTACGTTTTTTACAAACAAAAAAACAGGCATGCTTGGGCATACCTGTCTTAATATACTGGATATTAAAAAGAAACGCCCTTCCGAATT
>DQGV01000200.1:1368-3259 GCA_003524705.1 Anaerolineae bacterium
GCCGTATGGTTTTCGGTTTGAAACGCTTGCTTTGGAAGGGAGAAGGAAGCCAGTGAACTGGCTTCAGAGGCATCCGCTGAACTAATTCGATTTTCAGACCTGAATTACTTTTTGGTCTTTAGCGTCCCGTTTGCACGGGAGAACCTCCACCTCGTGATCTCATTGACTGAGACCCAGCCGCTATATCTCCATGTATTTAGTTGTAACACCCAACTTGATAATGGAGGCGATTGTACACACAGGCAGGGGGTTCGTCAAGGACTAAATAGGTGATTGTAATTTGATGAGGTTATGAGTAAGATAAACTAAATTTTATTAGCCACAGAGTGCACAGAGTTCACTGAGATTTTTTGAGGGTTTTTCTCAGAGGTCTTAGAGACCTCTGTGGCTGATGTAATGGTTTTATATTGACAGGAGTCCACCATGAGTTTTGATTCTTCCATTCAGGATGAACTAGAAGTTGTAAAAGTGGGATTGAATAGCAAATATAAATCGTCCAAGCCTAAGAAGGTGATCATCGTTGGCGCAGGTTTGGCTGGTTTAGCGGCGGGATATGAATTGTTGAAAGCAGGTCACAATGTGCAGATTATCGAAGCACAACATCGTGTAGGCGGAAGAATTTACACATTACGTGAACCGTTTGCACAAGGTTTGTATGGTGAAGCGGGCGCCATGCGGATTCCACGTGCGCATCAATTGACAATGGCTTACATCGAAAAATTTGGTTTGCAAACGCAAGACTTTGTGATGGGAAACCCAAACACCTATGCTTATATTGGTGGCGTAAAACATCGCATGGTAGATGTGCAAAAGAATCCTGATATTTTAGGGTTTGAAACTTCTGTTAAAGAAAAAGGGAAATTAGCAGGTGACTTGTGGGAAGAGTTAATTAAACCGTTGGTTCAAAAAGTAGAAAAAGATGGCTGGGATGAAATCATTGATAAATATGACCAATATTCTGTACGCGAATTTTTAGAACTGAATGGCTGGTCTGAAGGTCTCATTGAAATGTTCGGTTTGCTGAATAATCAAGAAGCCGTGATGAATTCATCCTTCCTTGAATTATTCCGCGAAGATGGTGGGAATTATTATACAAACATGTGTCAAATCATCGGCGGCATGGACAATTTATCTCACGCCTTTTTGCCGACATTAAATCCGCATATTTGTTATGGCGCAAAGATGATTGCCATAGACCAAAATGAAAACGAAGCCATCATTAAATATCAAACATCAGCAGGGATTTTTGAATCAAAAGGGGATTATGCAATTATCACTGTGCCATTTCCAGTCTTGCGTCATGTAGAAGTCTTAAAACCATTTTCAAGAGCAAAACAACGTGCGATTCGACAACTCCATTATGATGCTTCGGCGAAAATTTTCTTCCAAACCAAAAGCCGATTTTGGGAAACTGAAGAAAACATTTTCGGTGGTGGAACCGTCACTGATCTAGCCATCCGCAATTTGTTTTACACAAACTATGGCAAAGAAACAGGTCGCGGAATTTTATTGGCTAGTTATACATGGTCTGAAGATGCGCAACGCTGGGGTTCATTACCTCCACATGAAAGAATTCATCAAGCCGTAGAAAATGTCGCCGCGATTCATCCACAGATTCGAAATGAGTTTGAAGCGGGAGCATCACACATGTGGCATGATGACCCGTTTGCAGGCGGCGCGTTTGCTTTATTCGACCCCGGTCAACAAACGTTGTTGCATGATGAAATCGTCAAACCAGAAGGACGAATTTATTTTGCAGGCGAACACGCTTCGTTGTATCACGCATGGATTCAAGGCGCGTTCGAGTCGGGCGTTCACGTTGCCATGGAAATTCATAAGAAATAAAAAAGGCGTGTCAAAATTTCCAAAAATTGATTACCCTAAATTTTTT
>DQGV01000018.1 GCA_003524705.1 Anaerolineae bacterium
TGACAGGTATCGGCGCGAAAGGCGGCGGACGACCTAACTTAGCACAAGGCAGTCTGCCAGACGGAAACGTCAAAGAGGCGTTGAGTCGGTTATCAAAAGTTGTGGAAGAAAAATTGAAGTAAACAAAATTGCGGATTTTAAATCCGCAATTTTTTATTTACAAAAAATAGTTCTCCAGTAGGGGATTTTATGCTTTTCTCAAGTTGATTTTCCAATTCGTTTATGTCACAATGAATCAATCGTGTAGTGTGGGAACTTTCCATACGACGATACGTCTTATAGAAAAAAACTTGACAACGAGTGGGATATGTCACCTCTGGAAAGGAGGGCTTATGACGTGATGCAATAATCCTTGAAGCAGACGGGACGCCGCCTGTATGCTTCTTCAACTGTCGTTAATCAAAATAAAACTCTCAAGGAGAAGAGATTATGAACACCTTACGCAAAGCCTTTGGCTTATGTGCAGTATTCTTATTGCTATTTCTTGCGGCATGTGGGGGAGGTGCAGCCGCAACAGAGTCACCATTGTATTATGACTATGAAGCCCCTGCCGCAACGGAAGCGCCAGCCGAAGAATCTTTTTATTTTCCAAGTGCTACGCAATCTTCAGGTGCTAACGAACCATATGATATGTTTTTTGAAGATTATGGGGTCAATCCATCCATAGATACCGAAGACGATAATCTTTCCACGTTTGCATTAGATGTTGATACGGGTTCTTACACTGTCATGCGCAATTACATCAATAATGGAAATTTGCCTCCACCAGATTCCGTGCGTGTTGAAGAATATATCAACTATTTTGAGCAAGGATATGAAAATCCATCTGACCATCAAGCATTCAACATCAACATTGATGGTGGACCTTCGCCTTTTACTCAAACCGAAAGATATGATATGTTGCGAGTTGGGATTCAAGGTTATCAAGTTTCTGATGAAGATAGAAAACCCGCTTCATTGACCTTTGTGATAGATGTCTCTGGTTCCATGGACATGGACAATCGCCTCGGCTTGGTGAAACAATCATTAGAGATGCTGGTGGAACAATTACGCCGTGATGATACAGTCAGTATTGTTGTGTATGGTTCAGATGCACGCGTCGTACTTGAGCCGACATCTGGTGCAGATAAAAACAGGATTCTTTCTGCCATTTATAGTTTACGACCTGAAGGCTCAACCAATGCCGAAGCAGGTTTACGACTTGGATATCGTTTGGCGATGCAAGGTTATAAACCCGATGGAATCAACAGGGTAATCCTATGTTCGGATGGCGTAGCAAATGTCGGGCAGACCGAAGCGAATGCTATCCTTGATATGATTGACCATTACATCGCCGAAGGTGTCACATTAACCACTGTCGGTTTTGGTATGGATAATTACAACGATACATTGATGGAACAACTTGCAAATAATGGTAATGGATTCTATGCTTATGTAGATGACCGTAGTGAAGCCCGAAAATTATTTATTGACCAAATCACTGGCACTTTGCAAACGATTGCATTAGACGCAAAAGTACAAGTTGAATTTAATACCGATGTGGTCATGCGTTATCGTTTAGTGGGGTACGAAAACCGCGCGATTGATGACGATGAATTTCGTGATAATTCTGTAGATGCGGGTGAAATTGGAGCAGGGCATTCTGTTACCGCTTTATATGAAGTGAAGTTGTATCCTGATGCTCGCGGAAGAATTGCAACCGTTTACATGCGTTGGCAAGACCCTGATACAAATCAAGTCGTTGAAATTTCACAAGATTATGATGTGAATCAATTGGCTTATGACTTCCGCGAAACGAATCCATATTTTCAACGCACAGTAATTGTGGCTGAATATGCTGAAATTCTAAAAGATAGTTACTGGGCAGAAGATAGTTCGTTAGAAGATGTGTATAATATTGCTACACGTTTAGAAGATTATTTGTATATTGATGATGAAATGGAAGAGTTTATTGACTTAATCGAAAGAGCGGTTTGGTTGCAGTAATATGAAACGAATGCCCTGTTCTACAGGGCATTCGTCAATTAATATGCAAAATCAGGGTTGAAATCCGTTTTGTTTTGAGGAGATGATTGTTCGTAGGTTTCTTGTAGATATAAATGTAATTCTTCTATACTTTCGAGGATAACATCTGCATAAGGTGTGAGGTCTTTATGACTGGATACACCCGACAACACCCCAATACATAAACCTGCACCTGCCGCTTTTGCCATTTGTAAGTCAGCAACGGTGTCACCAATGACTATGACTTCAGTAGGGCTGAGGCTTAAACGATTGCATAATTCAAGAACCATATCTGGCGCAGGTTTTGAAGCGATGTTCTCATCCGCACAGATGAAGGCAGAAATATAATCTTCAATATCAAAGGCTTGTAAAGTGGCAAGCGTGGGAGCATAATCATCAGCAGTGGCGATAGCGATTTTGATGTTATGTCTTTGTAGCTTGCTAAACAATACATCCAAATCGGTGAGTGGCTTGGCAAGTAAAACCGGGTCTGGTACAACCCAATTATTTTCCACTACTTGTTCTGCATTTTTGATGTTGAGTGATTTTAAAATTTCGATCGTGAGTTGATACAGTTCTGCCATAGGGCGCGTGGCAACTTTGCCATATGCTAAAACTTTTTTTGTTTTGGCGTCGTAGCCCATGGCTTGGTAGATATGTTCACGAATGTTTGTTTGGCTGGCTTGTGTGAGTTGATCTGCCAGATAAACAACCCAACTGCCCCACATGGCATGGAAATCAATCAGTGTGCCGTCTTTATCGAAAATAAT
>DQGV01000374.1 GCA_003524705.1 Anaerolineae bacterium
ATCATGTGCCATTCTACCGCAGAAAAATTAGACAATGATTGAATTTTCGTAACACCTTCTTCCGCATAATTCTCGCCTAAAATTTTTGCGCCAGCCTCAATCGCCGCCTGCACAACTTCCACAGGCTGAGATTTCGTCACCACAACCAACTTAACCAACTCAGGATTCCGCCCCACCTTTTTTGCAGAAACTGAGATTTTCTCTAACGTAGATTCATATCTTTCTTTGATTTGCTTAACCAATTCATCCATATCTCAATTTTACCCCGCCTCTTTCATAAGGTGATACCTGTTTGCTGAACTTCAGCATTTTCTTACACCCACACGTAGGGACACAGCGTCGCTGTGTCCCTACAATTTAATTCAACGCCATCAACACCCCAAAACGACCCGTCTTCCCTTTTTCAGCACGATGTGAAAACCAATCATCCAAATGACAAGCCGTGCACAAACCCGACACTTGAATTTGCTCCACGCCAGAATTTCTCAATTGAATTGCATTGGCTGTCCACAAATCAAGATAAATTTTATTGTCTCGCGTTTGTAAAACTTTTTCAGAATCATCTTTATATTTTTCACGAAATTGTGAAGCCACATCTTCACCAATTTCATAATGATCAACAGAAATAGATGGACCAATTCCAGCAATGATGCTTTCAGGTTTACAGTTGTNATGCTCAACCATAGCATTCACAGTCACTTCGGCTACACCTTTGACAGTTCCCATCCAACCTGCATGTGAAAGCGCAATGACACGTTCTTTTGGGTCGTGAAACAAAAGCGGAACACAATCAGCATAGCGCATGAACAACGAAACTTCTGGATTATCCGTTATGAGAATATCCGCTTTTTGAATCGGCTGATTGACTGGACGGGGTGCGTCGGCGAGGATAATGTCTACGCCGTGAACCAAGTGTGCATCATGTAAAGAAGCGGGGTTTTTATCAAGAGAATCAAATACACGTGTACGATTCTCTGTCACACGAGTCACTTCATCACCAACTGAAATACTTAGGTTTAATGATTCCCATGGCTGTGGACTAACGCCACCATGACGCGTAAATACGCCATGTGTGATGGCTGGTGAAAATATGTCGAACTGATAAAAGCGCAGTCCGTTTTTTTGTTGAAAGGGCATTATTCTGAAACCTGATTATTATTGACTGCAAATTTTTTGATGTAATACTGGCGCGTTTCGTTCATTGATTCTTCGATGTTTGGGTAAGCAAACCAGGCTGTAAATAAACCAAATAAAGCACCAGTGAGTGCGCGTAAGAATGGCGTGCTTTCACGATATGGAATAATGGCTGAAAGCCAATCCCATTCAAATTGACTCAAGAGTTGTGAAAAACCATCTAAACCAATGGGGGCGATGCCGAGCAAAATCCACGCCAGCCAATGTAAAGTTTTTACTTTGCGTCCTGTTAATCCAAATACAATGCCGAAACCTAAAATAGCGAGGTAAATGGCGACATCACGCTCGCATAAAGCAACTTTGTAGCCAACATTTTCGTTACCGATGTAGTTACGAGCTTCAAAACGCGAGGTGCTGTAGGGGTCATCTAAGTTGGTGATGCCTGAAACTTCTTCAAATGTTTTTGTATTGGCTACATTCGCTTCTGCTAAAGGATAATACGGTTGTTCGCCAAACAAAAAGAATGAACGAAATGCAAATTGATGACAAAGCGGTTTGTACATTCTATAAATGGCATTGGCGGGTGCTTCTGCACCAAGCCACAGGAGCGTCGGCGCGAGAAGCGGTAAGCCGACATAAAATAACATGAATAAATTTAATATCAGTAAATATTTCTTTGAAATCCAGAATGAGATTTTGTCGCCAGTGGTCACAGTTTTTCCTTTTTCAATCCGCATTTTGTAAACAGGGTCTTCTAACTTTTCAAGTTGATTTTTTCTATCAGATGCGGCACCCAAAGTCATTTGTAATTTTTGTTTGGTGACGGCACCTTTGAGGGTAAATGGTCCCGCTTCAAGAATTGGGACAACTTTATTGTATTTTGCTTTGAGTAACTCATCCGAGTCAATATCTACTTCAATTAGGCGATGCGGAAATTGAGATTGTAATTCGGTCAAATCTTTTTTGATTTGGATGCAGTCGGGGTTGTCTTTTTGGAAGTAGAGAGTCACGTTTAGCATGAGTTAACCTGTTTAGCCACAGAGGTCACAGAGAAAAAATGAGAAGAGCAATTAATAAATTCTCTTTGGCTTTTTTTATTTTATAGTCCAAAATCAACCCAGAAGAATTGACCTTGTTGGGCAATCAGAGAAAAGATTCCTGTCATTAACATGACACCGATGATGACAAGAATGATACCCATGATAATTTCAACATAGCGCATGGTCTTTTTATATTTTTGCAAGATAGTTGTCACCCAGCCAATGCCTAAGGCAGCGAGTAAGAATGGGATTCCCAGACCAATTGAATAGAAAGAAAGAAGCGTCGCTCCTTGTGAAATTGAACCGCCGTTAATGGCTAAAGTCAAGATAGCACCGAGGACAGGTCCTACACAGGGAGACCATCCTGCTGAAAAGAAAACACCCATCAATGCTGAGGATAAATATCCAAGGTTGGGGTCTGGGGCTTGTTGAACGCGCGTATCGTAAGAAAGAAATGGGATGTGCAACAAGCCAATCATGTGCAAGCCAAAGACGATAACAACTGCGCCACCGATTCTGGCAAGCCATAGGCGTAAGTCATAGAGCAAGCCACCTGCAAATGAAGCGGCTACACCTAACAAAACAAAAACAACACTAAAGCCTAATACAAAGGCTACACCATGTGAAAATGTGAGCCAGCGATTTGGTTGGTCACCTGTAGATGCCGCCCGTCCACCTAAATAGCCGACATAAGCAGGGACAAGCGAAAACACACAAGGTGACAAAAATGATGCTAAACCTGCTAGTAATGCTAACCAAACCGTGATTTGAGATATATCCATTTTTTCTCTTTTAATTAAATTTTGTTTCTGTTGAATTAACAATGGTGCCATGATCTGGCAAGCTTCGGCGTTCTTCGCCAACTGCAAGTGACACATGTGGGCTTGTCCAACGGAAAATCCATTTGGCATCTTCTGGAGTGACATTTACACAACCATGCGAACGTTTTTCACCAAAGGCGTTATGCCAGTGCGCACCATGAATCGCCACGCCACCTTGAATAAACGTACACCACGGCACAGCAGGTGTCGAATAACCAGCTGATTCATTTCCGGCTGTCATATTTTTTGAAATAATTTTCCAATGTGTTAATAATGTTCCAGCTGGTGTGGCGTAGGTATCTACAATTTCGCCAGTCACAGGGTCAAAACTTTTGCCACTCGAAACTTTACAGAAAAATACTTCACGTCCGCTTTCATAACAAGATAAAGTTTGATAATCTAAATCAAGTGAAATTGTTTTTTCAGCAGGGTCAACATCTGGGCTAATCATAGATACATCATCATCGGTTAATACTTTGAAACCTGCTCCGTCACCCCAGAAATATTCTCCGTACCCACCACCATAGCCATAGCCACGTCCATTGGCATCTTCATTCCAACGGTATTCAGGGAAACCATTTACAGTGCGGATTTGGTCAATCCACACTACTTGACCATAATATAAACGTGGTGGGAAGTTAAAAACTATGTGGTCTTGTAGCCACGGAGAAGCCACTACGCCTTCGTGAGCTAAATCTATAAATGGTACAGTTACTTCTGCAAAAAATCCTTGACCATTCGGCAATTCAGTCAACGGTGTGTTTGGAATATTTTTTGTGCGTTGAAGCACAGAACCATAAATATAACCTTGTGGAGTTTCAACATATTTTTGATTTGTCAAACCACCAATCACATTGCCGACAACTTCGCGCCCCCACTCAACCAAAGTATCTGCCGCTAACTTTCCAATCGAAGTATTCAAGTTAGGGTCATTGGTGGGTCTGCTTCGTAAATCAATATCAGGGTCAGTGACGCGCCCAATAATTTCACTGGCAGGGAATTGTGGCAAACGTTTTGGCGTAGCAAAATATTCATAATTCGGAAGCAAATACGGTTTGAATGCTAATGCACTTAAACCTAAACCTGATAACTTTAAAAAATCACGACGAGAAATTTTTCTTTTCATAAACACCTTCACATGTCACTCTGAGCCGTGCTCTTGTTTTTTACGGCGAAGAGTCTCTAGGCTGTGGTAGAGATGCTTCGCTACGCTCAGCATGA
>DQGV01000199.1 GCA_003524705.1 Anaerolineae bacterium
GCTATTAATGTAATTGTGATGATTCAAAAAAATGGTATTCGGGATACCTCGATTTTAGGATTTATCGTCATTCTCATTTTTGGAGGGTTAATTGGAGGTACCAGAGGCACCTTATTTGTTGGAGCTTTATTGATTGGCGGAACATTTCTATTTGGATATTTTGAATCTCAAAAAATTCTGTTTAATCAATTTACATTTTTTAATTCATTTACAGACTACATTATTATCGCGACTTTAATTTTTTTGATTAGTGGATTACAGTATCTCATTATCAGCCGTTTGAACAAAAATATTATGATTGCAAATGAGGAAATTCAAGAGCGTAAAAAAGCAGAAGAAGAGCTTCAGCAACGTATCATCGAATTAGAAACTGTGCGCGATTTCAGTGAAATTATCATTGCTAAAAAGAATTTAGCAGACTTAATAGAAGAAACAGGCAATCATATTCGAGAGGCTTTCAATGCTTCTAGTATTTTCATTGCTATCCACAACCCACAGACCAATCTAATCCATTTTCCTTATGACATGGACAATGGAATACGAATGCCCGATGTCCCCCTTCAATATGGCAGAGGCTTGACTAGCAAGGTAATGGAAATGAAAAAGCCTTTGGTGATAAGTGAAAATTGGTTACATGAATCACTTAAATACAATGCTATTTATAGAAACAGCAAAATGGCGAAATCATCTATTGCGGTGCCATTGATGATTCAAGAACGGGCTATTGGGGTAATTGCAATTGACAATACAGAACGAGAACATGCCTTTTCAGAAAATGACATGCGTTTACTAGAAACTATTGCCGCAAATTTAGCAGTAGCAATTGATAATGCTCGCTTACAAGAATCGGTCCAGCAAGAATTAAAAATTCAGGAAAAATTAGTCAATCAGTTAGAAAAGAAAAACGAAGAACTAGAGCGTTTTACCTACACCGCCTCACATGATTTGAAAGCCCCTTTGATTACAATTCGGGGGTATTTGGGATACATTGAAAAAGATGCAAAAGCAGGAAATTATCAGCGCCTATTACAAGATACACAACGGATTGCAGAAGCCACAGAAAAAATGCACCGCCTGTTAAATGAACTATTAGAGCTTTCACGCGTTGGCAGAGTGATGAAAAAAGCCGAAGAAGTGCCTTTTGCTAACATTGTCCAAGATGCGTTGGAACGAGTAGAAAATCAAATTCAAGTTAAGCAAGTGAAAATAAAAGTTAATCATAACTTCGGAAGCGTACTTGTGGATAAAGAACGCATGATTGAAGTTGTTCAAAATTTAGTAGATAATGCCACTAAGTTCATAGGAGCACAAACAAATCCAGAAATTGAAATCGGTATAGAAAAGCAAGAAAATACAGACGTGTATTTTGTAAAAGATAACGGCATTGGTATCAGAAAAGAATTTCACGAAAGAATTTTTGGTCTGTTTGATAAATTAGACAGCGACTCTGAAGGCACAGGCATCGGCTTAGCGTTAGTAAAACGAATCATCGAAGTGCATGGCGGCAAAATTTGGGTAGAATCAGAAGAAGGGAAAGGCTCTACATTTTATTTCACCCTTTCAAAAAGCTCCTAAAAAACCTGATTTCTCAGGTTTTTTACTGCCTGACAAATATAGACCTTATACTATAATACCAGTACTATAGTATAAGGAAAATAAAATGTCCCTCAAACATGCCATTCTTGGGTTTCTTTCGTTTGCGCCATTTTCTGGTTACGACCTGAAAAAAGCATTCGATAATTCTGTGCAACATTTTTGGCCCGCCAATCAAAGCCAAATTTATAGAACACTTGCAGAATTAGATGAGCAAGGATTCGTAAAAAAAGAAATTGTAGAACGTGATGAACGATTGGACATGAAAATTTATAGCATCACCAAAGCTGGGCGGTCTGAATTACATCAATGGTTAACATCTCCCCTCCCCGAACGAGATGAGCGTGAGCCGTTTTTAATTCAAGTGTATTTCAGCGGTTTGCTTACGGACGAAGAAGTGCTTAACCTATTCAATCAAAAATTAAAAGAAACAGAAGAACGTTTGGCTGTGTATGAGTCTGTCTATCAAATGATTCAAAATACGCCACCAAGCATTGATGACAAACGCGCTATCTTTTTTAGCATTCTTACATTAGAAGCAGGTTACATCAATAATCAATCGATTGCTGAATGGTTAAAGTCTGCCATTGCAAGAATCAAAAACAAAAAATATAAAATCAATATAGGAAACTCATGAACAAAAACATTCGTAACATTTCTATCGTCGCATTTTTTACAATCTTTGGTGGCTGGCTCGGCATTTGGCTCAACAACGTCACGGGTAACACATCGCCACCACTAGAAAGTTTAGGCGCATTGGTTTGGCTTACATCCCCAGCACTCGCTGGATTTTTCGTTCGAGCATTTGGTGGTGATGGTTGGAAAGATGCAGGCTTTGGATTAAATCTCCGCGCAGGTTGGAAATATTATCTGCTAGCAATTTTTATTTACCCAATCGCTTCATTCTTGACATTTATCTTGGGTGCCCTCTTCGGCATCATCTCCCCTGATGGTTTTATCGAACAAGGCTTTTCTGCATATCTTTCAATTGTAGGCATGATGTTCACTGGTTCGCTTGTAAAAAATTTCTTTGAAGAATTCGCATGGAGAAGTTATCTCACACCCCGTTTTGATGCAATCAAAATGCACCCCATTTTGAATCACTTCATTACAGGTGTTTTATGGTGGTCTTGGCATTTACCTTACTACTATTACTTTTTAGACCGTGCTGAGTTTGAAAGCGCCGTCACAACTAGTATTCCTGTGTTTTTAATGCTTGGTTTCATTGTTCAATTCCCCACTTCTATTTTGTTCGGTGAGTTACGCCTACTCAGCAAATCCACATGGACAGTTTTTCTATTACACAACATTCTCAATGCAATTAGTTTGCCCTTGTTGATAAATGGATTTATTAAAGTAAATGGTTCGCTTGGCTTTATCTTCTCCCCCACGAATGATGGCTTATTGGTTTCATTAATATTCGGCGTTGTGGGTTGGATGTTATACAAACATCGGATGAAAATTTCTCAATAAATTTATTTATAGAGACACAGCAAAGTTATAATGACTCGCTGTGTCTCTACTTTTTAAAACAAACTTTGTACTGCTTCTCTAAAAATTTTCGTGTGGTAATCTACATCGGCTTGTGTGGTTTCGGGGGAAATCAATGCCATGTTGTGAAAGGGTGTCATCAAAATTCCGCGATTGAGTGTGAAGAGATGCATATATCGGTCAAGTTCGCGGTCTATCGTGGCGTGGGCTTCGCCTCCATTTTTTGGTGGAGTAGGTCTGAACCAATATTCAGAACGATTGCCTAAACGTTTCACAATCCATGGAAGTTCAAATTCTTGAATAACTGATTCAACGCCTGCTGTAAATTTTTCTTGCAGTGCAATTGCTTTTGTATAAAAATCTTCTGTTAAGACATTTTGTAAAGTGGCTTTCATTGCGGCAATGGATAAAGCATTGCCAGCCAATGTGCCACCAATACCACCGACATCAGCATCATCTACATTTAACTTCTTAGCAAAGGCTTGAGATATTTCTTCGGTGAATCCATACACGGCGGCGGGAACACCTGAAGCGAGAGGTTTGCCGAGGGTTAAGAAATCAGGTTGAAGGTCGAATGAGGCGGTGTATCCACCTGGTGATGTGCAGATGGTGTGAGTCTCATCTATGATTAAATACGTCCCGTATTTGCGAGTCATCTCACGAAGCGCATCGTGATAACCTTTTTGCGGATGAATGATTCCGATGTTGGTCATCACAGGTTCGGCAAGTACTGCTGCGACATCACGCGCAGATAATACAGTTTCAAGTGCACCAATATCATTGAATTCGATTACTTTTGTAGTGTGCAATGGATTCACTTGCGGACCCATATTGTTGGGACGAGACATGGGCGTGCCTTCTTCATCAAGCGTTATAAATGTTTCATCTACTGAACCGTGATAACAATAATTGAATACTAAAATTTTTTGGCGTTCAGTGATGAGGCGTGCCATGCGCAATGCAAATCGATTCGCATCTGTTGCAGTTAAAGCAAATTGCCAATATGGAAGTTTGAAGCGACGTTGCAATTCCTCACCCACCCAAATCACATCTTCATACGGGAGCATAAGCGTGATGCCTTTTTCAATTTGCTCATTGATTGATTTTATTGTTGCATCAGGTGAATGACCTGTCATTGCGCCCGTATCACCGAGACAAAAATCAATGTATGAATTTCCATCCACATCAGTGAAGTGTGCGCCTTTCGCTTCTTTGACGAAGACTGGAAATGTTCCTGCCCAGCGAATCATCCATAACATGGGAACACCGCCATGCAAAGATTTTCTGGCGCGTTGATAGAGTTCGTAAGATTTAGGGTGAGTTTTATGAAAGAGTTGTTCCTCTTTTTCAAGTAGCGATTTTAATTTTGTGCGGTCTAAGAGGTTTGCCATGTTGTCATCCTTAAGGTGGGGTTGCCAAAGT
>DQGV01000185.1 GCA_003524705.1 Anaerolineae bacterium
TATTAATTTAGGGGGGATTACCATCACACGCTCAAAAAGAAAACCATGCGGGCAGATGATTTGTCGGATTTTATCGCCTGTTATAATCCTGAAAACCGCCATGCACGAAAAGAGGCGTGGGATGCAGGAGAAAACCCAGAAGGCCGCTGGCGGAAATTCAGCTATGACGAGTTGATTGCTCGCGATAAGACGAGCCTTGATATTTTTTGGCTAAAAGACAAAAGCCTCAGTGATCTGGATAACCTGCCGGAACCGGATGAATTGGCTCAGGACATTATCGAGAACCTTGAAGCTGGATTAAACAGCTTCCGTGAGATTCTCGGTGCTTTGAATAAGGTGGCGTGATTAAGAGGGAAATATTATGAACGATACTCAGTTAAAAAGATCAATTCAGTCAGTTGGAATGAAATGTTTTGTTAAATATTTTGAGCATTTTTTAGATTCAACAATAAAGAATGATGAGCTTGTTGAGTTGTTAATGAAAAATGAGGGCTGGATTGAAAGTGGATGTAAAACACGTGTAGCTCAAGCCAAGCGTATAATAAACCACGGAAAGTCCAAAGACGCCTTAAAAATAATTGTTAACTCTAGCAAAATTGATGCTGAAATAAATCTTCAGGCAAAAGAATTGTTAGCCAATAATAACGTTGTGCAAAGTAGAGGATAAAATGTCAAAACTAAGTGTTGATCAAAAAACAATATTTGATCTTTTGTCAGACAGGAAAGCGGATTTCCTAATTCCCGATTATCAGCGTCCCTATGCTTGGAATGAAGACCAGTGCCAAACACTCTGGGATGATATTTTTGCGTTCTCATTTCCTAACAATGATTATGAAGCATTTGATAAAAATGAAGAATATTTTCTTGGCTCAATTGTCACATATAAGAATGAAAATGGTAAGTCAGAAGTTATTGACGGGCAGCAGCGTTTGACAACTTTAATGCTTTTACTTAGAGCTTTTTACGATAAATTTTCCAATATGCAGGATGCGAACTCAAAGCAAACTCGTATTAATATTGAGAAATGCATTTGGAAAACAGATGAGTTTGGTACGGCAGATAAATCAACACTTAAAATAGGATCAGAGGTTGCCACTGACAACGATAAGGAAGAATTTCTTGAATTATTACGAACAGGTCATGTAAAAGTGGGCAGTAAAAGCCAATACGTCAATAACTATAAATTCTTTCAAAGAAAAATTGATGATTTTTTACAAGGCTTTGCAAGTTACTTCCCTTACTTGCCTGCTCGTATATTAGGTAATTGTATTCTCTTGCCTATTGAAGCTGAATCGCAAGATACAGCGCTTCGAATTTTTTCAACATTAAATGATCGCGGGTTGCCGCTATCAGATGCTGACATTTTTAAAGCTCAATTTTACAAATATTACAGCGGGCTAAATAAGAAGGACGATTTCATCTGCGATTGGAAAGAATTGGAAGAAATAACTGGTTCTGTTTTTAAACCAATTACGGGATCGCCAATGGATGAGCTATTTACGCGCTATATGTATTTCCTGCGGGCTAAAGAGGGAAATAAGAGTTCAACGACTGAAGCTCTTCGGAAGTTTTATGAAAGAAATAAATATCAGTACTTAAAGCAAGATAATACGATCGGTGATATAAAAGCTCTGGCTTTGTTTTGGAAAAGCGTTCAGCGCCAAGATAAGGATCGTTTTTCTGATGGTGTTCTTAAAAAACTTTTTGTATTGAACTATGCACCAAATGGTATGTGGCAGCACATCACATCCGTATTCTTCCTACGTAACCGAGGCAGTGATGGTTTGTTGGATGATACAAGATTCAGTAAGTTCTTAGATAGAATAACAGCCTTTATTTTTACCTACGCCATTACCAATCCTGGTGTAAATGCACTGCGAACGCCTGTGTATGATGAGATGGTTAATATCATAAATGGTAATGATGCGACTTTCTCAAAGTATAAATTCAGTGAAGCACAAACACGCTATTTCTTTGAAAACTACGCATTCACTAATCAGCGAAATGTGACACGCTCTATTGTTACGTGGTATGCGTACACATTTTCAGAGCAGACACTTCTTGATGTAAATGAAATCCTACACATAGAGCATATATATTCTAGGAAGCGTCAAGAAATGGAAGGTGGTCTAAAATCAGAGAGCAATATCGATTCTCTAGGCAATAAAGTACTTCTTGAAGCGCGTATTAATATCAAGGCATCAGATTATCGCTTTGATGATAAGAAAAAAATTTATAGCGGTGAGCTGCGTCGTGGGAAGAATAAAGACAAAAGTGAGATCGCTGAAATTGAGAAAATTATTGGTTACGATGAGTTCGAAGAACAGCAGATTGTTGGAAGGGAAAAATCTGTATTAGATAGGTTTTTTGTATTCTTGCAGGAAGAAGAGTTGATTGCATAAATTTTTGCAAATCTCTTAATGGCGAGGATAATCTTATGTAGCTGGTAAAACTGCCCCAAAAGGTTTCAATGTCTTAAAACTGGCCAAAACAACGTTCGTGAAATTTTTTGTACTTTGAGTAAGGTGGAGTGATGGAAGACTTGTTTGATGAAGAACCCAAAAACTTTATCATCAGCATAAAACCAAATTATGCGCTAAAGATTATTGATGGGGTAAAAACAGTAGAGTTGCGGAGGAGGTTTCCTGTTGACAATATCAAGGGGGGCAAAGTTATCGTTTATGCCTCAAGTCCCATAAAAGAAATTATTGGGTACGCTATTATTGAGAGCGTAGAAAAATTATCTGTGGCCAAGCTATGGAGAAAATATAATAAGGAGGCATGTGTTGAAAAAGATTTTTTTAACACATACTTTGAGGGTGTCGAAGAGGGGTATGCGGTATCTTTGTCTCATCCTGTTAAACTTGAACTTCCTATAGATGTTAAAAGTTTAGAGAAGAAATATAAAATTTCGGCTCCCCAATCTTACTGTTATGCCTCAGCAAAAATATTAAAGGCAATAGGGGTATAAATGAGTGAAAAATTACTCATTGATACGAATATCCTTATTGGTCTAGAGGACAGTAAAGAGATTGATGAGGAGTTTTCTGAGCTCTTACAGAGATGCCAGTTAAACAGTGTTCAAATT
>DQGV01000215.1 GCA_003524705.1 Anaerolineae bacterium
AAAGCACAAAAAATGTTTGAAAGTGATTCAGCTATTAAGTTATGTAATGCACCACCAAATGTATATCACGTACTAAAATTATCTGGCTTTTTACAATTTATGCCTGTTTATGAAAGTTTAGAAGCCGCACTGAGTTCTTAGCTAAATGACCATCGCCATCACTAGAAAAATCAGCCCAAGTTTTAACGAATGTGAAATCACACATATTGAGCGCATTCCAATTGACATAGAAATTGCGCGCCAGCAACATACCGAGTATGTTCACGCGCTTGAAGAAGTAGGCTGTGAAGTTATTGAACTTCCTGAAGAACCTGAATTGCCTGATTCTGTTTTTGTAGAAGATACCGCCTTTATTCTTCCTGAACTTGCAGTCATCACCCGCCCAGGTGCCGATTCGCGCAAGCCTGAAACCGAAACGATTATCAAAGCCTTGTCACCATATAAGGCATTGATTCACGTCAGCGAGCCTGCCACAATTGATGGTGGCGACGTACTTGTGCTAAACAAAAATATTTATGTGGGCTTATCATCACGCAGCAACTTGTCTGCCATCGAGCAACTTAATCAATTGTTAAATCAATATGGCTATCAGGCAATTGGCGTTACATTAACTGATTGTTTACATCTCAAAAGTGCCGTCACCAAAGTGGATGAAGAAAATTTATTGATTAATAAAGATTGGGTGGATGAATCACATTTTTCTGATTTCAACTTGATAGAAGTCCACGCCTCAGAACCCTACGGGGCAAATTGCTTGCCCGTTCGTGGACACATCATTTACCCCTACACATTTCCGAAGACACAAAGCAAAATGGAAGCAAAAGGCTTCAAGATAAAAAATGTAAACCTAGATGAACTCGCCAAAGCCGAAGGGGCTGTGACGTGTTGTAGTTTGATCATTGAATAATGTTGAGGTTCAGAAGCAGGTAACAAGTCTGAAACGAAGCGAGTATAATCGCGGCTATGAATCAAACAAATCAAAAATCCGAATCAGCCCAATATTGGGAATCACATCTTGAAAGTTGGGAAGCCAGCGCGTATTTCAAAGAAGGTCAAGAAAAAGCAAATTGGTGGGATAGGCTTTCAACCGTTTTTCGCGGCGACGCGATGTATGTGCGTATGCAAACCGCGTTGGAATTAATCAAACCGCATATCAAAGATAAAACTGTTTTAGATGTCGGTTGTGCCTCTGGGCGTTTTTCTTTTCAGATGATTGAAGCGGGCGCAAAAAAAGTATATGGCACAGATATTTCTGCTGAGGCAGTTGCATTTGCAAACCAACGTGCCAAAGAATTAAATTTACAAAATCAATTAGAGTTTTCAGTAACAGATGTAGTACAGCCGAATACAGTTCTACCACAAGTGGATTTTGTGACTGCATTGGGTGTGATTGAATATTTTGACGCAAAAGATATGGCAGTATTTCTTGCAAACTTAAAAACGAAATATATTTTGTTAGATTTTCCAGATTACGGCAGAAAGAAAGAGTTCCCCACTTGGATGTTACGTCAAGTATATATCCGCGTAAATCGTTTACCCGGTGTGTATTTATATTCGTTAGATGAATTTGCAAAAATTGCTGAGCCATTTGGCTTTACAAATTTGCGGGTGATTAATAAAAACAATTTTTATTATGTAACGAATTTGCCTGAATGAAAAAACTCGCCTGCATTACCTTAGACATGGAGCCTGATTACGGCGACCCTGAAAAACGAATCCGCTTGTTGGAAAACCAAGAATACTTTGAACGATATATTTCCATCATCAACAAATACAATGTGAAAGTGACCATGTTTACGGTTACAAATTTATTTGAGTTGCGCGGTAGTGATTTCTCTAATTTGACTACACGCATCCCGATTGAGTATTCTGTCCATTCACATACCCACGACCCGCACAATGCTTGTTCGTTAGAGGAAGTACAAAATTCAAAGCAAGCCTACACAAAATTTACAGGCAAATCCCCCACTGGATACCGCGCTCCAATTGGAAGAATTAATAAAGACGGTTTGGGTCATTTACTTGATCATGGTTTTGTATATGACGCTAGTGTGTATCCGTCCATCCGCCCAGGTGAATTTGGATATTCCAATTTACACATGCCGAATATCCCCTTTCGCGTGAGGCGAGCAGATGGAAAATCACTGATTGAATTCCCATTCACAGCCATTGAAAAAACTCGGATTATCTTTGCATTGAGTTATGCAAAATTATTAGGCTGGTTTGGTTATTCTATGCTCTTAAGATTATTTGGTTTGCCAAATTATGTTTTATTGCTTTCACATCCGCATGATTTTTATTTTGCTAGCATTCCCAACACAACCGTTAAGGGCTTAGAAAAAATTGCATTATCAAGAAACTCAAACAAAGCCTTTGATTATTTTGAAAAGATGATACGTTTCCTTGCTCAGCAGGGTTATGAATTTGTTTTTGTTAGTGAAATTTATCAACAAGTTGAACAAATGCCTTTAACAGAAATGGCTTGGGAGAATTGGAAGTAAATATTTTTTATGAAAGACCTTCAAAGCAAGACAATCAACAAAAAAAATTTGGAAACTGCGCGCCAAAACGAAAAACTACTGTCTGTGGCCGCTCAGTCAGCACAGATGTTGGTAGAAACTTCAGATTGGAAAGAAAAAATTTATGATGTATTAAAACTGCTCGGTGAAGCCGCCGAAGCCAGTCATGCTTATTTGTTTGAAAATCATGTAGACGAAAATGGCATTGAAGTTTCAAGTTTGAGATATGAATGGGAAAACCCAAATCATAATATTTCCAGCCATGTTTCTGACTTTCAAAACGTGCCACTTAAGCATGAAGAAATGATGCAATGGTATAAAGTTTTAAGTTCTGGAAAACCATACTACGACTCAACGGATGAATTTCCAGAAGAGTGGGCAAACAAAGAAAGCCGTAAAGAAATCAAAACTTTATTAGATGTGCCAATTTTTGTGGATGGTGCATGGTGGGGCGTGATTGGGCTTGACGATTGCACACGAATCAAGCCCTGGTCTCAAGTAGAAGTGAATGCTATACAAATTGCGGCGGGTTTATTAGGTGCTGTAATCAAAAGGCAAAAATCGGATGAAGTAATTAAAGCCTCAGAAGAAAAATTTCAGACGACGTTTCATGAATCTTTAGTGCCGATGGTGATTGGCAGAGTTTCAGACCGCATCATCCTAGACGTGAATCCTGCTTTTACAAATCTGACAGGCTTCACGCGTGAAGAGTCTGTCAATCATTATCCAACAGAATTGGGCATTTGGGCAAATCAAGCAGAGCGAGAACAACATCGTGAAACACTGAACCGTCAAGGCTATTTACGCGAATTCAAAGCTCATCTAAGAAAAAAGTCAGGGGATGTTGCAGTGGTATTGCTTTCGGTTTCTACCGTCAAAGTAAATTTAGAAGAATGTTTGTTGTATACCATTTACGAAATCACTCAATTAGAAAACGCCTTAAATGAATTACAAGACAAAAACAATGAATTGGAACGCTTCACTTACACTGTTTCGCATGATTTGAAAGCCCCACTCATCACCATT
>DQGV01000236.1 GCA_003524705.1 Anaerolineae bacterium
AACATTAGGGGATCGTCAAATTTGCATTGCCCGCGAAATGACAAAACTCTACGAAGAATACTTTCGTGGAAGCGTAAATGATGGGATTAAATATTTTGAATCCAAAGAACCGCGCGGGGAGTTTACACTCGTTGTTGAAGGAAAGAAGAAAGAAGAAGTAGAAAAGTGGACGGAAGAAGAACTACTGAAAGCCATTAAGAAAGAATTGAAAAAAGATAAATCCGCAAAAGAGATTTCAGTTGATTTAGCCGAATCCAGTGGTTGGAATAAGAAAGAAATTTATAATCTTGTAAACCAAAGTAAATAAACAGGAGTTCATCATGGCAGAAGAATCAAAAAACAAAGATAAAGATGAAAAGAAAGATACCCCGAAAGATAACATTGTCATCAGCAAACATTCGGTGAAAATTGGCGGCAAGACGATTAAGTACACCGTCACTACCGGAACGATGGTGTTGAAAGAAGAAATCGTGGATAAAGACAAAGATGCCGAAGTTGAAAAACCTCGCGCGCAGATTTTCTTTGTGGCATACACCCGTGATGACGTTAAAGATAAAGCCAAACGTCCGCTCACATTTTCCTTCAATGGCGGACCCGGTTCTTCATCTGTTTGGTTGCATTTAGGCGTGTTAGGTCCGCGCAGAGTTGTGTTGACCGATGAAGGCGAAATGCCCAAGCCGCCTTTCAAACTAACCGATAACGAATATTCAGTTTTAGATGAAACTGATTTGGTTTTCATTGACCCAATGAGCACAGGTTTTAGCCGCCCAGTGGAAGGTGAAAAATCAAAAGAATGGCATTCGTTCACAAAAGATATTCAATCGGTTGGTGATTTCATTCGTTTATATACCACGCGTTATAACCGCTGGCTTTCCCCAAAATTTTTAGCAGGTGAATCGTATGGCACCACGCGCGCGGCAGGATTATCTGGTTATTTGCAAGACCGTCATGGCATGATGTTAAACGGCTTGATGTTAATTTCTGTGGTGTTAGATTTCACGACATTAGATTTCAACCTCAACAATGATTTGCCGTTTATTTTATTTGTGCCTGCTTATGCGGCGACGGCTTGGTATCATAAAAAATTAAATTTCAAAGGCTCGTTGAAAGATGTGATAAAAGAAGCCGAAGAATTTGCATTAGGTGAATATGCAACGGCTTTGCTCAAAGGCGCATCATTGACTCCGGAAGAACGTGAAAACATCGTTCAAAAACTTTCACGTTATACCGGCATTTCAGAAGAATTTATCCGCCGCAGTAATTTGAGAATTGAAGATAGACATTACTTCAAAGAATTATTACGTGAACGTGGAAAAACTGTTGGGCGATTAGATAGTCGCTTCACAGGCATTGACCGTTTAGGGGTTACTGAAACTATTGAGTATGACCCTCTCTTCGCCCAAGTGAATGGACCATATACTGCCGCGTTCAATGATTACATTCGTAGTGAATTAAAATTTGAAACCGATTCACCTTATGAAATTTTGAGCGAAAAAGTTTGGATGAATTGGTCATATAGTTATTTTCAAAATCAATATGTCAACGTTGCTGAGACATTACGTCAAGCCATGACTTTTAATAAATATATGAAAATCTATGTCGCCAACGGATATTTTGATTTAGGCACGCCATACTCTGCAACTGAATACACATTTGACCATCTCGGTTTGGATGAATCATTGAGAAAAAATATCAGCATGTATTATTATGATTCAGGTCACATGATGTATATTCACATGCCTTCGTTGAAGGCGATGAAAAACGATTTAGCTAAATTTATCAAGGATGCGAGTTAAAATAAACTTCCGAAATCTTTAAGACTTCGGAAGTTTGAAGGTAGGAGCATTATGTTTTACGCCACAGTTTGTATTCCAATGTTTGTATGGGTGATTGGTTTAATCTTCGCCATTGTGCGTTGGAAGCAATCACCACGAAAATCTATTCTGGTTTTAATCGGCTTGAGCATTATGTTGCTTGGCGGTTTAACGGATATTGCTCAAAACTATTTTGCAGCCCAAGCCCAACTCATGATGGATTACCTAAATCTTGCATATATTCTTTCAATTGCTGGCGTGTTTTTTGATACACTCGGTTGGGTGTTGTGTATTATCGCAATATTTATTCCTGATAAAAAAGAAGGTGAAACAAAGTGAATTTAGACGATTTAGCATATTTCAAAAAACTTGATACGCTCAACATGCTCGGTGAAATTGATAATTTGCCAAATCAATTAGGCGAAGCATGGGAGTTAGGTAAAACTCAGCCACTACTTCTTGAAAAACGAAATTATCAAAGCATTGTAATTTGTGGACTCGGCGGCTCAGCCATCGGGGCAGACTTGGTTGCCGCGTATGTGGCATCTACAATATCCATACCTGTGATTGTGCATCGTGATTACGGTTTGCCTGCGTTTGCAAAAGGAAAAGATGTTTTAGTAATATGTTCGTCACATTCTGGTAATACAGAAGAGACATTAGATTCTTTTAGTCATGCAATTGAAAATGAATGTTCGATTGTTGCCATCTCCACTGGCGGAGAACTTGCAAAACTCGCAGGCGAGAAAAATATTCCAGTTTGGAGATTCAGCCATAACGGTCAGCCCCGAGCCGCTGTAGGTTTTTCATTCGGCTTGTTGTTAAGTTTAATCAGCAGAATGAATCTAATTCCAAATCCAGAAAATGATTTAATCGAAGCAGTTGAAGCGATGAAAACATCACAAGAACATTTGAAAGCGGATGTGCTTGCGGCGAATAACCCTGCAAAAAGATATGCGGGGCAATTGATGGGGCGTTGGGTGACTGTGATGGGTGCGGGTTTGCTTGCGCCAGTGGCACGCAGATGGAAAGGGCAAATCAATGAAGTTGCCAAAGCCGCCGCGAATTTTGAATTTTTACCAGAAGCGAATCACAACACATTGGCTGGCACAATTAATCCGCAACAAACATTGAATGCACACACCATGACTTTATTCTTACGCGCCGCATCAGATAATCGTCGTAATCGTTTGCGTTCGGATTTGACTCGTAAAACTTTTATGCTTGAAGGTTTGAATACTGATTTTGTAGACGCACGTGGAAAAAGTTCCCTCGCTCACATGTGGACGTTAATTTTGTTCGGCGATTACATGGCGTATTATTTAGCAATGGGCTACGGCGTTGACCCGACACCTGTGGATGCACTTGTAAGATTTAAAGAAGAGATG
>DQGV01000184.1 GCA_003524705.1 Anaerolineae bacterium
TTCTAATCCAACATATCTTTCAAGACCCTTATCGAGAGGCTTTGATTCTGATTTATTCAAATTATTTACCAAGTCTTTGAATTTATACCTTTTCCAATCCTCTCTTCCTTTAATTATTTTTCGAAATAACGCAAGCTCAGGGTTAGAAGTAATATAAGTATTAAATTCTGAAACAGCATGAATACTATCGTTTGATTTTTCTACATAATTTGATAACTCTGTATCAATGTCGAATTTATCAGCGGTTGACTTTGGAACATATCTTGAAATTGTCAGATTTCCATTTTGTTCTGTCAAAACTTCATTGGTTGAGACAACTTTAGCGAATCCTTCGATATTCTTGAAATCTTTATATGCACTAAAGATTTTGTTGATATGAGTTTCGTCTAAGTAACTATAAGCAGTTACTCTCGCAATTTCTTCTGATGCATTAATGAAAATAATTTTGTTCCTGCGTTTTTTATCCTTTTGCATCCTGCAAACAAGTAAGCACGATTCCATTGTGGCGTTATAAAACAAATTTGGTCCTAATCCGATAACGGCATCTACCAAATCTGCTTCAATCATTTTCTTTCGCATTTCTAATTCTGCATCACGATACAAAACGCCATGGGGCCAAAGCACCACACTTCTGCCTGTTTTAGAATCTAAACTGCTTATAATGTGTTGTTGAAAGGCATAATCGGCGTTGCCTTGTGGTGGTGTGCCCCAAATATTTCTACCAAATGGATCGTTTGAAAATTTGGCTTGATTCCAGCGTTTGACGCTGTAAGGCGGGTTTGCCATAATAACGTCAAACTTTTTCAGTTCGTCATTTTCCAAAATTTGCGGATTGTCCAGTGTGTCGCCTTGTACAATTAGGAATTCATCTACATTGTGCATGAACATATTAATACGAGCGATTGCAGAAGTAATGAGATTTAGTTCTTGCCCGTAAAGTTTTAGCGTGCGATATTCCTTGCCTTGTTCTTTGAGATGTAACGCGCTATTTAGTAAAATTCCACCACTGCCGCAAGTAGGGTCATACACACTTTCGCCTGGTTGTGGGTCCGTGATCATCGTCATCAGTTTTACAACGGTTCTATTCGTATAAAACTCTGCGGCGGTATGTCCGCTATCATCTGCAAATTTGCTAATCAGGTATTCGTAGGCTTCACCCATAATGTCATGTGGCACGTTGGCAACACTTAAATCAATCTTATTAAAATGCTCAATCAAATCTAGCATTTTCTCATCGGTCATTCGTTTTTTGTTTGTCCATTGCGCATCGCCAAACACATCATGCAAAGTTTCAGGGTTGGCTTTTTCAATTCCGCGCAAGGCTTTATGTAATGCCAAACCTACATTGGTTGTTTTCTTCCTTACATCATCCCAATGGCAACCTTTTGGAATTTGAAAACGATGATTCTCGGCAAATTCAGCGTAATCTAAATCATTTCCGCTTTCTTCTAAGGCTAGTTTATATTCTTCATCCCACACATCACTAATGCGCTTGAAAAACAACAAAGGAAAAATATATTGCTTGAAATCTGCCGCGTCAATTAATCCGCGCAGGATGTTGGCGGCTCCCCAAAGATGTGCTTCCAGTTGTTTGGTGTTCATATATTTTGATTAACCCTAATCATGAAAATAATATTTCCAATTTTACCCTATGCCTTCCAGACCTCCGAGGTTTTTAAAACCTCGGAGGTCTGGTTTTAACATGAGTCGTGACTCGTAGGCAAACATGTCCTGACTCGTAAGCCAACATGTACTGACTCGTGCCTAGAAACAGAAGACCTGACGGGGAAGCCAACCCGTCAGGTCTAAGGTAAATAGGAGACCATATGGCTAAAGTACGCAAACCCATAGGCTCTTTTATTATAACAAAAAACCCCACACATGGTGAAGTCTTTGCGAGGCGGTGCTCTTCCGCCGAAGCAATCCCCTGATTAAATGAGGAGATTGCTTCGCTTCGGTCTCGCTACGGGCGAGAAGACCTCGCCCTTACTCGACCAGCGCTCGCAACGACATGCTGTGTCCGCAGGGTGCCCGTAGGGCGGGGTAGTCTACGCCTTTGCAGGCTCTAAGGCTTTACTTCGGCGTGCCATGATGTAAGCAAGGGCGAAGCCTGTCACATACATCCAGATGGCGTATAAGCCGGGGATAATCGCCATGTCGTTGTTGTTCAGCAGAGTCAGCGCAACAGTAATCGAAACCGTTGAGTTTTGCAGACCTGTTTCGATGGCAATCGTCATAGCTTGGACATAGTCAATGCCGAGGAATTTCGGCACATAATATCCGACAATCAACGAGGCGATATTTAAGACGATAAAGGCTGGGGCGAAGCGCGGACCATCACGGACGATGACATCCCAGTTTTGGGCAACGAGTGCGGCGATGACCAAGAACAGGAAACCTGTCGCAAAATTCTTCGACCATTTCTTGCTGTTCTCAGCAAATTCTGGCTTCCATTGGCGAATCCCCATACCGATTAATGTCGGGATTAAGGTAATCACCGCCACTTGAATCATGGTATCTAACACGGGGAAGTCAATGTCTAATGCGCCAGTGCCATACAATGAATAAGCAATTCCCAAGCCGAACGGAATGGTCAGGAAGGCGAGCATATTGGTAATAGCGGTTAAGGTAATCCCAAGTGCGCGGTCACCGTCACCAGCATGGATGATAAGATTCGAGGTCGCGCCATCCGGTGAGACGGCTAATAAAATTAAACTAATCGCATACACGGCGGGCAACGCAAACAGACTCGCCACCGCGAAGCCCAATATCGGCAACAACAACATTTGGCAAATCAAACCGATGAAAATTGGTTTGGGCGATGTGAAGATGCGCTTGAAATCGGCAATCGTTAGGGTCATGCCTAACGTCACCATAATGATTGCAATGGCTAACGGGAGGATTACACTTGATATGATACTCTCTTGCATGGGTCAATCTCCTTGTTGAAATAGGATGGGGGATTGGCTTGCATGTCCCTGTGCTTATAAAACCCCATCAGAGAAAATAAGTGGCGGGACTAAAACAGATACTGATTTAACGCTTCCCACTGCGTTTGGAGTTGCTCTGCCTCCTCTGCTTTTCCTAAGGTTTGATAGTCTGCAATCGAGCTCTTAAGCGCGTCCACTTCGGTTTGCACAATCGCGCGCATTTGTTCTTCACTCAACTCTTTGCGTGCCACTTCATTTAGTCTGCCGACCACAGCCACCATCGAAGCGTCTAACGGGACTGCCTCAGCATTGTCAATCGCGGATAACGCCGAACGCAACACACTGACCACTTCATGCTGACGTGCTTTCATAGCGGCTTTCAATCCAATTTTTAATCGCTCACGTATCGGCTCTTGTGTTTGGGTATTCACTGTCTCTCCTTATATTCTGTGTTGACGTGTGAGTATATCTCACCCTACATGTAAATAAAAAAGACACCCGAAGTTTGATAATCTCTCAACACTTCGGATGTCTGATTTCATTATTTACTAACAAGTCAAACGCTAACAGCTAACAGCTAGGAACACTATCTACGATTACGGTCTCCGCCACCACTGCGACCACGGTCATTGCCGCGTCCGCCTCGGTCTCCGCCATCGCGACGTGGACCGCCTCGATTCCCGCCTCCACCAGACTTGCCACCCTTATCTTTTTCACGCGCCTCTTCAGCAGACCAGCCTTCCAAGACCGCCTGACGTGACAAGCGAATCTTGCCTGCGGGGTCAATGTCAGTGACCATGACTGTGAGTTCATCACCCATGCCAGCTACATCTTCAACTTTTTCAATGCGTTCGCTGGCAAGTTGTGAGATGTGAACGAGTCCATCAACACCGGGCAAAATGTTTACAAACGCACCGAAGTTTTCAATACGAACCACTTTGCCTGTGTAAATATTTCCAATCACTGCACTTTCGCCAAGCCCTTCGATTCTTTCTTGGGCAAGCTTCGCGCCAACGCCATCTGTTGAAGCGATATAAACCGTACCATCGTCTTGAATATCAATGACAGCACCTGTTTCTTCTTGCAACGCACGGATATTTTTACCGCCAGGTCCAATCAATGCACCAATCTTATCCACTGGAATTTTCACTGTGATAATGCGTGGGGCATGTTGCTTCAATTCACTGCGTGATTGTGGAATAACAGCCAACATCTTGTCCATAATTTCCATGCGGGCTGTATGGGCTTGTGCCAATGCTTCTTTCATCATTTGCGCACTCAAACCAGAAATTTTTATATCCATTTGCAAAGCAGTGATTCCGTTTGCCGTGCCAGCCACTTTGAAATCCATGTCACCTAAATGGTCTTCGGTGCCTTGAATATCAGTCAAAATTTTATAACGACCATTTGCATCTGTGATGAGTCCCATTGCAATACCAGCCACAGGTGCTTTTATCGGCACGCCTGCATCCATCAATGCTAATGTTGAACCACACACCGAGCCCATTGATGTAGAACCATTTGAAGATAATGCTTCGGATACGACGCGAATCGCATACGGGAATGACTCTTCGGCTGGGAGGACGGGTTCTAATGCTCTTTCTGCCAACGCTCCATGCCCGACTTCACGTCTGCTCTGCCCGCGTAAAGGTTTAACTTCGCCTGTAGAAAACGGCGGGAAGTTATAGTGGTGCATGTATCGTTTTGTTTTGATAGGGGATAAGTTATCTAACTCTTGTGCTTCACCTAAAGTTGCCAATGTAGCAAAAGATAAAATTTGAGTTTCTCCACGAGTGAATAAACCTGTTCCATGTGCGCGAGGTGATACACCAACATCACACCAGATAGGACGAATCTCAGTCGGTTTGCGACCATCTGGTCTTTTTTCCATACTTAAGATTCTTTCACGCACCACATCCATTTCAGCAAGCTCAAATGACTCACGAAATTCGTTT
>DQGV01000049.1:0-9817 GCA_003524705.1 Anaerolineae bacterium
CTTGAAATGGACATTCATTATTTTTCTCAACGCAATGCAAACCGATTTGGAACCAAATCGAAGGCATTTGAATTCCAAGATGTGGGTCGTTGGCTAGATAAGGCATACCGGTATCTGTCAATTCGCCAGAAACTGCCCAAGAGTTAGAACCAATGTCGCGGCTCCATTCACCAAGTATCCCTTTTAGTAAAGAAGCGTTGTATGAAACTTGGTCAAGTGGAAGTTGAGCATAATCAAAACTTGTTACTTGTGGAGATGTGTTTGTAGCATTTCCATCACCAATGTTATTGACAATAAAAGGATGGTCATCGGGATATGGTGGATAAATTTCAGCAAGTTGTTCGGGTGTAAATGTTTTCAAGAAAATAGCGCGGTCAATTTCTTCGTCCATGTTGCCACGCAAGTCCCATGCCATGGCTTTGCCCCACGTCAATGAATTTATGGGAGTCCATTCTGTGATGGCATAATCAGGACTCAGAATTGGTAAACCTAAAATTTCATATTCAAGGCTGAGTTCGTTTGGTTGTTTGTCTTTGATGTAAGCATTTACGCCATCCACATAGGCTTGCAAAATGGCTTTTGATTCTGCATCTAATGCTTCCCATTCGGCTTCGGCAGTTTTTTCCCAACCTAAAGTTTTCAAGAACACATCCGTTTCTAATTGACCCGCACCAAACATTTCAGAAAGTTCACCCGCGCCGACATGTCGCCAAAAATCCATTTGCCAGAAGCGGTCTTGCGCGTGAACATAGCCTTGTGCGAAAAATAAATCGTAGGTGTTGGCGGCATAAATATGTGGAATGCCCATCGCATCTCGATAAATATCCACTCTTTCATTTAAACCTGATACTTGAATTTCCCCATCCACTTGTGGGAAAGATTGTGGTGCTACTGTATTTGGTAAATAACTTTTGAAATAATAAAATGCCCCTGAACCTGCAATGACAACAATAATTAACAAACCTATCAATATACGACCAACGATTTTTTTCATAAAATCTCCATGTAAAAGATTTGACTTACGGCACAGTCCCTAACAAACGCGGATACCAATACCATAAAATATCTGCCGCGGGTTTGCTGTGAATAGATGTAGATTTATCTTGCAAGGCGACAGGCATAAAATAACCACGACTGATAAAACCTGAAATCCATGGGCGGGCATTGACTGTCGTGAGCATGGCTTCATAAATATCGGCTTGGGTTTGTAAATTCAAACTAACAGATGGATTATCTGCATAGGGTTGAGATAAAGAAGCGAAATCAACGCAAGTGCCTGTGCCGCTGGAAATACATCCACTTGGTGCACCCGCCGCAGATGGATATGCCACTGCCAGAATAATCGGTTTGCCTAACAAGTTAACCAATGGAGCAATTTCGTTATCTAACAATCTGCCGGCTTCATTCGTGAGGTCGGTTTTTGTAGCAGTTTGATTTGTGGTAAGTGGAGCAGACCATAACAAATAAACACCATCTACATCTTTTAGAAAACTTACGGGTGTTTGTACATTCGATGTTGTGTATGGCATTGCCCAAAATACTTGACCTCTGAATCGTGAGCGTACATCTTGGATGATGGCTTTCCATTGCGCTTCAACATCCGCAGGGACATTTGATGGCTGACCATTTGGCAGGGTGCCTGCGGGTAAAGCAGGTGTAACGGCTTCACCACCGAGGATTAAGAATTGCGCACCAGTTTGTGTGGCAAGGTCTGCATAGTTAACGGCGAAAGCACGATAGCGCGTGAACCATGTTTGCCACCATGCGGCATCACGTGGGGCGTTTAGCCAAAAGGTAGTAGATGCCGAGGTTGTTGAATCAGTTGTCCCTGAGAAGTGAGGCGTTGGGAAAATCGCCACGTTAAGACCGGCATTGCGGGCTTGTGAAATCATAATAGCGGAGTCAATCCACAATGGGTCTTGACCGGGCAATGTTGTAAATCGTAAGGGTGAAATGTTGGTGTACGTCCAACTGGGGGTGATGACTGCTAAATTGGAGCCGATGGCTTTTGTGTTGGCAAAGGTTTGTGGGGCAAAGTATGAAAAATTGGGGCGGTATGTTGATTGATATTCAACGCCTGCTACAAAGCCAACAGCACGCGGATTAATAGTCGAGCCAACGAGTGAAACGGGTTCGGGGTTTTCGTACCACTTCCACGAACTGATGTTATCTTGAATATCTTGCCCTAATAAACTGGTAGAGGCGATTCGTCCTCTTGGGTTTTCGCCAACTGTTTGGTTATCGTCGGCACTGCCACATTGACCATTGCGACAATAACGATATGAAAAGTCACCGAGAAAATTTAACGGACTATATAATTTATAAGCCCAACGATTATTGCCGAGGGGCCACATCGGGATGGGTTCCATCCAACCAAAAGTATTAAATTGAATGTAAAGGATATCACCCGGCGGTGTGACAGATGGGATTGTGGTTTCAAAAAGAATCGGTGCTGAATTACGGGTGGTAGACCATGTAGCAATTGAGTCTTGAAGCGTTACATCTTGTTCTGGCACAATAAACTCACGTACTATCCATGCACCATCTTCTTTATGTTCAGCATTCCAAAAGCCATCGCCTAAAGTGTATTTATATTGAATGTAAGTGCCAACTGGTAACCCTATAGTGATGGCGTAACGACCATCTGCTTGCAATTGCATATCTCGCATGCGGTTTGTTACGGTGCTCACGCCACCGGGCAAATCGGCAAAGGTGTTGCCAAGTTGCAAAATGTTACCTGCAATGCGCACTGGCACACCCGGCACAGTATCTGCTGGTACAGAAACGCGAAACGTCACATTGACGAAACGTGTGGGTTTGATGCGCACATCTACCAATGTGGGAGTTTCACTTGCTACCACTGCACCTTGTTGAAATGGCAAATATAAACCGTCTAAACTATAAGCAACCAATTGATGCGTGCCAGCGGGTAAACCTGTTAACTCAAAACGTCCTAAAGAATCGGTAATATGTTGCATGCCACCAGCCGTTACTAAGATATTTGGTACAGGCGTATTTGTATCGGCATTATAAATTTGCCCTAAAATTGAACCTGTTGGGCGGGTGTAACTTTTATCGTCCCAATCTGCAACAATATCGCGTACTTCACTGGGTCCATTGGCAACATGCATACGATAGCGAATGGCTGTGTTAAAACTTGTATCTTCAAATACTAAAGCAGGTCCTTGCCTGATATAACGATACTTAACGACTGAGTTGTAAACAATCGGAAGGGTCGCCGCATACGTTAATGTATCTCTGGCGGTCATTGGGTATTGTTGCGGATTCAATGAAAGCCCAGTGACTTCATCTAAGACGGCAATGACGAGTGTTTCATTCGGTTGAAGTGGCTCAGGTAATGTGACTACAAATGTTGTTTGTGCTACGGGATATGGCGTAGAGGTCGGAAATGCTTCACCTGCTACAGGTGTGGCTGGCGTTAACGTTGGCGGACTAAATAATGAAAACGTGCAAGCCTGCCCCACAACGGCAAGCATAAGCGCCGCATGGATGATTCGGCGAGTGATATTCGATTTCCCATTCATATTCTTCTCCTGAAAGTGTAAGGGCATAGCGAGCCAGTTTCAGATTTTATTGATAACTAATTTTGCTATGCCCTTACAAATTGATTCAAAAACGTTTCAGACTACGGGTTAACCTAATCCATCATCTGCGACATTTTCTTGCAATTCAGCATTGTCTCGCTTGCGCCCGGCGTAGGCGATATAACTCAAGCCAATGCTAATAAAGTATAACAAAGTCATCGGAAGCATGACCAAACCCATATTGACAGGGTCAACAGTGGGGGTGATGGCGGCGGCGAGAATGGCAATAATCACAATTGCAATTCTCCATTGTTCTGCCAAAATTTGCGGTTTGACAAATCCCATAGACGTTAATACATAAATCACTAATGGGAATTCAAAGAATAAGCCAATCCAAAACATCAAGCCAGTGACGAAAGAAAAATATTCTTTGGCTGTCCAGAATTGGGCAATTTCAGTAAAGCCACCTAAAAACGGAAGTGCGGCTGGCAATAAAATATAAAATGTAAACGCCATGCCTGTTAAGAAAAGAAGTGTAGCAAGCGGAATACCGATTAAGCCTAATTTTTTCTCACGTGGTTTCAAGCCCGGCGCGGCAAAATACCAGACTTCAAAAGCAATGTATGGAAATGCCAAAGCAATGCCGACAGACATAGAAACACGCATGAAGACACCAATCTCTTCGGTGACTTGAATGGCTTGCAGATTTTGTAACCCACCAACTGGGTCTGCCAGAAATGCCATAACTTCTTGTGCAAACCAAAAAGTGATAATGACTGTGAGTGTCAACATCAAGACCGAACGAAGCAAGTGCATTCGCAAATCTTCGATTTGTTGCCATAAGCCTTCGCGAGTTTGTTTATCGGTGGCTAAATCAGAGAAGACATCCGCAATGGGACGTTCATCAGGTTCGGTGTTGAGGTATTGATTAAATTTATATAATGCACGAAACGGGAAAGCAATAATCGTAAAGATAAGTATGAACGGAAACGTGATAATAGCAACAAGCACGCGAAAGTAGACGAGGATGTCTTGCCCTAGTCTGGTAAAGAAATTACGCATTGTTCGGTTGGTCGCTTTCGCTGTCCTTTGATTCGGATTTTGGTGGTGAAATTTTATTTTCAGGCGGTGCGACAGGTTTATCGGAATAGGGTTGGGGCTGACGATTCTGTTTCGGGTTTGCCGAACCTGTTGAGGTTAAGGAAGAAGCGTTTCTTATCTCTTTGTTAATTTCATTGATTTCAGTGTTGGCATCTCGAATTAAATTTCTAGGCAGAGAGCGGATTTCATTCGATGTGCGTTGAAAGACTTTCCAACCTTCGGATTGGGTTAAGTCACGAAGCCATCTGCCGATGGACTTGCCTGCTTTTTGCATATCTTTTGGACCTAAGACAATTAATGCAATGATAATAATAAAAATAAGTTCGTTAATGCCGATGCCGAGAATTTCCATTTATGATTCTACTTTACTCGCTCGTGCCGCCGTCCTCGGCGACGAAAGAAGTTTCTTCTACTTTATTTTTGATGGCTTGCCGAATTTCATTTTCATGTTCAACCAGTGTGCCAAGCACACCGTTGACAAAACGCGATGCTGAATCGGAGCCGTATATTTTTGCTAACTCAACCGCTTCGTTAATGGCAACTTTGGTTGGTGTTTCGCGCGAGATGGCAAACTCCCAACATGCCATACGGATAATGTTTCTATCAATTGCGGCAATTTGGTCGAGGGGCCATTCGGGCGCATATTTTGCAATGACGTTATCTAACTCTTCGCGCAAGGGACGCACACCGAAAATAATTTGACGGGCAAATTCGGCGTGTTCGTCTGAAAGTTCATTTTCTTCAAGGCGTGTTTTTAATACATCACCCGGTAAGTGATTTGATAAATCTGTTTCGTACAAAACTTGCAGAGCAATGGCGCGCGCTCTGGTACGGGGTTTCATGCTCATTCTGAATAATCTATATCTTCAATATGAATGTTAACTTCGCCGACATCCATGCCGACAATTTCATTAATAGCGCGTGTAACGTTTTGTTGCACATTGCGGCTGACTTCGCGGATGTTGACATCTTGTTTTAGGATGAGATGCAAATCTACTAAGGCGATGTTATCTTTCGCTTCAATGCGCACGCCATCACCAACGCCACGTTTGAAGAGGCGATTTACCCCTCCAGCCACTTCTGCAAAACGGCTAACGCCTTGCACTTCCAGCGCAGATAGACGCGCAATGGTGGTTAATACTTCGGGTGAGACGGTTGTTTTTCCATCAACAGGTTCGGTCATTTTTGCTCCTATCATTTCATGAGATTGCTTCGTCTGTGGTCTACAGGGCGAGAAGACCTCGCCCCTACTCGACCAACGGCACGCAATGACATGAAAATTACATCATCGCCATGCCGCCATCAACACCGAGCACTTGACCAGTGATATATGCGGCTTCATCGGATGCTAAGAATGCGGCGGCGGCGGCGATTTCTTCGGGTTTGCCTTTTCTGCCGAGCGGAACTAATTTCAATGCCGCTTCGAGCACTTCGGGAGTCATGGCATCTAAAATTTCAGTATCTACAAAGCCCGGCGCAATGGCATTGACGGTGATATTGCGTGTGGCAACTTCACGCGCTAAGGCTTTGGTGAATGCAATCTGCCCGCCTTTGGAAGCGGAATAATTGGTTTGACCGGGATTGCCCATTTGCCCTGCCACAGATGCCATGTTGATAATTCTGCCAACACGTTTGCGCATCATGTGTTTGACGGCGGCTTTTGAGCAATTGAATGTGCTTTTGAGATTGGTATTGATGACAGCATCCCAATCTGCTTCGGGCATCATCATAATTAATTGGTCTCTTGTAATGCCGGCATTGTTGACCAAGATGCTTAAATCACCAAAAGTATCCACTGCAAATTTGACCAAGGCTTCGGCTTGTTTGAAATCAGAAACATCAGCTTGAAAGGCGGCGGCTTTGCCACCTGCGGATTGAATCTGTTTGACGACTTCTTCCGCAGACTCAGGGGATTTGTTGTAATTGACGACGACTGCGGCACCGCGTGATGCAAATTCTAAAGCAATGGCGCGACCAATTCCGCGTGAACCGCCGGTGATGAGAGCAACTTTGTTTTCTAAACTATTTGCCATGTGTTGATTCCTTTATGTGAATTATACACTTGTTGCGAGAGGAAAGATGAAGAAACAGAGAACAGAGAACAGTGAGTGGAAAGTTATTGAGTAAATCTTTTTAGTCCCAAAGCCAGACCTAATCCACCACCTAGTGCAATGACTGCAATGGCGATGACGGCGTCTTGCCAGAAGCGGATGGGGAAGAGGCGGATGAGGGTATCTGAATAATAAAACAACCACGAGTCGCCTTCAAAGAAGATGGCGTGGAAACCTGAGAAGAACGTCCAGAAGATGTCTGGATTAAGTAAGATGCCTGCGCCTGCAATGAAAGCAAGTGATAGTGCTAAGCCTATCATCCACCAGCCACCGCGTTGTAGAGCGATTAAGTATTCAGTAAGATTGTTGTTTTTATAAAAGAGAATGAAGAGGATTAAGAGAATTGCAAGTGTGATGTACCAAGTGGTTAATGAACCTGTGATAACTTCTTTGACATCCTCCATATGACTCAATTCTCTTTCATTGTAGAGGGGAGAGCCATCATCGAATGTTAAGTCGCCGAGATAGGAAATGTCTTCATTATTGATTAGGTAATCCACTGCGTAGGGGGCGTATTTGAGTCTATCTTCTTTGTTGAAGCCGTAGGTATCTTCTGGGAAGTAGGGCATGTTGTATTCGATGGTGTAGAAGAGGGGAGTTAATAGGATGCGTAAGGCGAGACCGATTAAGGCGAGCGGGGTCAGTAAAGATATAATGTGAGATAGAATATGAAAATGTTTCATTAATTAATATTGTAAACGAGAATTTGCTGAAGGTAAGCAATATGAAATATTTTTATCGAAATTTATTATTTCTTGTTGGGGTAATGTTAGTGTTTATCCAAACATGTTCAAATGAAATGAGCATTGCTCCAGCAGAAACTTCTACATTGACTTCAACATCGGTACCTTTAGGAGTTTTCGTTGTATTATCTCATCCACCACTCATTATGAATTATGAGCCTTCTAAGTGGGAAGATAAATCTAAATACTTTGATAACACATCAGTATTGAATTATCTGCAAACAAAAGAACTTTCTAGTTGCAAAATTGGAATTCAAGACCCTGCGGGTTATTATGAACCTTATGAATCTGAAACAGTTACTTTGGGCAATATAGATTACACAATAATTTACCCAGATTCTACATCTTCAGATTATGTATTGTTTCTTTACTTAGATGCTGAATCTTTTTCAGGATATAGATATGATTTGTATGGCTTGCCTGTTTTTGGAATAAGTTCAAATTCATCTGAGTGGGAAGAATGTAAGAAATTGGGCGAAGAAGTTTTATCTACTTTGCGTATTCCATAAATTATTTTATGTCGTTGCGAGGATGGATGCGAAGCATCCTGACGAAGCAATCTCATTATATTAAGTTAAGGTTGGAGATTGCTTCGGAACTGGGTCTCGGTACGTCGCCTTCGGCGACACTCGACCAGCAGTTCCTCGCAATGACATGATGTTGTTATTGCAAAAACTCAAGACCACCTTGTAAGACAAAGCTGACGACCATGTTATTGACTATCCATTCGATGGGGGCGAGGTCGTCGGTGAAGACGGTGGTGGTGGAGTAACCATCTTGAAGATTTGTAAATGTAGAGGACATGGTTGTAATGAGCAACGGATTTGTATTTGGGTCACCAGCCAAGCGGACTAGGTTAGCAGAAAAGTTTTCAGGTAGGGTTGGTTGTTTGGTGGCGAATATCATGGTGTTGAGAGTGCCGGGAATATCCATGATGTGAATGGATGGGAAGATTTGACTCATGGTGGTGGCGAGTCCGTCAATGAGGCGTCTATCGCCGGGGGTGGAGCCAACGTTGAGGGTCAGCACGCCTGTATCCGTTAAATGTGAGGCGCAGATTGTGAAAAATTCCAATGTGGTCATGTGCGCGGGAATGTATGGCGGACGATAGGCATCAATGGCGATAATGTCATACAGTTTATTGCTTCTATCTAGCCCTAATCTGCCATCGCCGACGATGACGTTTAGATTGGGGAAGTTCATATCAAAGTAATCACGCCCAACTTGTACAATTTTGTCGTCAATTTCAATGCCGTCAATTTGAATATCTTCGCCATAAATGGCAGTGGCTTGGCGTGCCGCCGTGCCAGCGGCTAAGCCGATGATTGCCATACTTTGCACATCATCAGGTGAACGGTTTGCATAAAAATATGGACCGACTGAGAATTGTTCCCATGGTCCGTTGAAGTACATTGTGTCAGGATGATAAATGGAATGTACACCCTGACCATCATTGAGGCGCAACAAAGTAAAACCATTTTGTTGTTGCACTTGAATATAGTTATAAGCGGACTCGGTTTCGTACACTTGCCCTGTGCTGTTCTTCAATGCACTGTTTGAAAAAACAATTGCGATGATCAGTAAGGCAATCGGCATCCAAATATATTTGAGCATTTCTTTTTGACTAACAAAACGGTATAAGCCAATGAGTGCTACGATTAACAGCAACATGCCGAAGGATGCGAAGGTGAGGCGTGTTCCAATCGTTGGAATCGTTATCAGAGTTGGGATAAACGTGCCGATGAATGAACCTAGTGTTGAAATGGCATAAATCTGCCCTGAGATTTGACCTGATTTATCGGTATCTTCTATAGATAAGCGAATGGCATACGGTGAGATGGTGCCTAACAAGGTGATGGGGACAATAAATAAAACTAAGACGACGATAAATGAACCAGCCATAATGCCGACGCTTAGCACTTCAAACGCATCAGCGGCGAAGGTGAGAACTGGTACAGCGACATAAGGCACGAGCCCTACGGTGAACGCTGCCCACGCAAGGATGCGATACATGGCTTGCGGACTTGGGTTGGCATCTGCCCATTTGCCACCGAGAAAGTAGCCGAAGGTTAGATAGATAAGCATGAGACCGATAATGCTTGCCCAAACTAAATTGCTAGTGCCGAAGACGTTGCCGATGAGTCGCCCTGCGGTGAGTTCGGCGGCGAGTGTGGTCATACCTGAGATAAAGACTGTGAGGAGGATGTAGCGTTTCATGGGTGGAATTATAGTTGATGGTTGCTAGTTGGTGGTGATTAGCGGTTGGCGATTGGCTGTTAGCTTTTTGATAAAAACCTCCGAGGTCTTCAAGACCTCG
>DQGV01000049.1:10152-14959 GCA_003524705.1 Anaerolineae bacterium
TTGATATTCTTCTTTTGAACCAAAATGTTCGCTGATAAATCCTTTATCTACTAATTTGCCATCGCGTAATTGCATCCATTCGAGGTAGTTGGAGTATTCCCATTCTTCGGGGAGAAAGACTAAACCATCTTTGACAGGGTTGGTATGGATGTAAATGCAAAGTGCTAATAAATGCGAGTAGGTTTGAATTGGCTCCCCGTGAAATTGACCTTGAAATAATGCGCCAACTCTTTCAAAGCGTTTGTTGATGGCTTTGGTGTAGGAGACGATGAACTTCATCATGGCGTTCGAGACCTCCGAGGTTTTTAAAACCTCGGAGGTTTTGATTCTGAGCAAGATATGATAATGCGTTGGCATGAGACAATAAGCAATCACTTCGACAAATGGAAGTACGTATTTCACAAAGCCTTTCAGGAAATATAAATAATTCTCGCGTTCGAAAAATACTTTTCCGCGATTGTTGCCACGATTATAGAAGTGATAATACTGGTCTGGGACGAAGGGTGTTTCTCGGCGAGGCATGATGACTCCTTGCTGAATGAGACCTCGGAGGTCTGGGTCTGGAGTTATTAATAATATTCCTTTATATACTCATACGCTCTATTAAATAAGTCTTCGTCTTTTATTTGGTATTTTACCCAGATAACTTTTCTTAATTCACGTTTTACTTCACGTTCGCCAAGTGTGGAATTTTGCCAACCTTCAAAACGGACATACTTCACAATACTATCAATATCATTGACAATTCTTTCCACAACGGCAGGCGTTTGGTCAGTTTTCATTTCAAGGAATAACTCTGTCAGTGCGGCTTTGGCTGTTTTTATCTCATCGGCTGTATCGCTTTGTTTTTCGGCTTGGACTGTATCGCGGGCTATTTCGCACAATTGCTTGATAAATTCAATACTATTGATGAGACCTTGTTCTGCTTTTGCTCTCAGTGCTTCAAGGCGTTGACTCAGCGCAATGAAAATCGGATTGTTGCCATGTCGTGCCAAACGGCTGATAAGAATTCTCATCACTCTTTCGGCTTCTCTTGGGTCTTTGTTATTCATTAACTCATCAATCACTTTGGCATCTAAAACCATTTCTTCCATTTCGTGACTGATTCCATCTACATGAAGATGTTCATGGATTAACTGTGTGGTTTGCGCTCCTAACGCATGCCAGAGTAATCTACCGTTATCATCTGATGTTGGCTTGACCGAAAGATATACTTGCGAAAGCCACTTATATTCTTTTTGATATTGATTCAAAACTTCGTCGGGTGAAAGTGCTTCCCATAGTTTCGATAAAGAATTAAAGCCTTTCGCAAAAGCATCTCGTTTTTCATCGGTCTTGATAGCCTCTTGTGCAGTTTGTAAACCTTCAAAACCTTCTACTGTTCTATCAATGCCTGCAAAATGAGATAAACAATCTCCTAAGACTTTAGGCAATTTATCTTTGAGTTCTTTGAGATTGGTGATAACAAGTTTTACGGTTTCTTCGTCAAATGCTAGAGCCTTAGCCGTATCATCAAATACGCCGAAGTAATCAACAATGCGACCAAAAGTTTTATTGGGGAATAAACGATTGGTTCTACAGATTGCTTGTAACAAAGTATGGTCTTTGAGTGATTTATCTAAATACATGGTTTGCAGAATAGGAGCATCAAAACCAGTGAGTAACTTGGCTGTGACAATTAGAAACTTTAAAGCAGAGTCAGTATCATTGAATTCTTCCACTACTTTTTCTTGTGTGTCTTTATCCATGCCCCATTTTTGTTTGAATTCAAGTTCATCGTTTGCCGAAGTGCTGATGACGACTTTACTAGACGCAAAAGGCAAATGTTTATCTAGTTCTTCTTTGTATTGGACACAAGCAAGGCGGTCAGGTGTGACAATCATTGCCTTGAAACCCTCAGGCTCGACATGTTTTCTAAAATGCTCAACAATGTCTTGGACGATTTGCTTGACTCGTTCAGGTGATTTCAGAAAAACAGCCATACTTGCCGCTTTTTTGCTTAACTTATCTCTATCTTCTTCATTGAGTTCATTTGCCATTTCTTTGAAGGCAATATCTAAACTTTCTTTATCCACATGGTAATTTGGCAAGCGGGGTTCAAAATGCAAAGGCAAGGTGGCGTTATCGCGGATGCTTTCTTGAAAGGTGTAGCGACTCATATAGCCATTGGAGTCTTCGTTTGCACCAAAAGCCCAGAAGGTATTTTTGTCAGCTTTGTTGATAGGCGTACCTGTAAGACCAAATAGAAAGGCGTTAGGAAGCGCGCTTCTCATCTTACGACCCAAATCGCCTTCTTGAGTCCGATGCGCTTCATCCACCATGACGATGATGTTATCGCGCTTGTTCATATCAGCATACGCCTCTTTGAATTTATGAATCATGGTGATGATGATTTTACGGCTGTCTTTTTCTAATAAATCGTGCAATTCTTTGATGCTATCAGTTGTAATCATGTTTGGCACTTCGGCAGAATTAAACGTAGCCGTGATTTGCGTATCTAAATCAATTCTATCTACCACAATCAAAACGGTTGGGTTGCCGAGTGCTTCCATTTTGCGAAGTTTTTGAGCGGCGAATAACATCAATAACGATTTACCAGAGCCTTGAAAATGCCAAATCAAACCTTTTTTGATTTCACCATCTAGTACACGTTGCACAAGCGCATTGGCACCTTCGTATTGTTGATAACGAGAGACAACTTTTATTTTCTTTCTTTTATTATCCGTAGCATAGATAGTAAAGTATTGCAAAATATCTAATAAAGTAGATGGTTTTAGTAAATGAGTTAATTGCTTGCCCACATCTTGTAAACCCGCAAAGTGACTTAATTCATCGCGTTCTTCTTCAATTCGCCATGGTGACCAAAACTCTAAAGGCGTGCGTACACCGCCAATAAATAATTCTTTACCTTCGGTTGCAAAAGAAAAAACATTCGGGACAAACAACTGCGGAACGGCATTTTCATAGACCACATTAATATCATGCGCGCCATCAAACCAACTCACCGCAGGGCGGACAGGTGTTTTGGCTTCTCCAACCACCAAAGGAATGCCGTTCACAAACATGACTACATCAGGGATTTTGGTTTCTCTGGCATGAATTTTGAATTGATTGGTAAGAATAAAAGAATTGTTTTGGATGTTTTCAAAATCAATCAGGCGAATGGATACATGTTGTTCATCTTTTCCAAATGGCAAAGTCATTTCACCTCTGAGCCATTTTGCAAATTCTTCATTTGCTCTAACTAGACCAACATTACCAACTGATAAAAGAATTGACCTAAGTTTGCGAATGACCTCATCCGCATATTCTGGTTGCGCTTCAATCTCAGGGTTGAGTCGTTTCAACGCTTCGACTACTTCTCCCTCTAGCAACACATCTGTAATTTCTCGTCCCAGTAATTCGCTTTGCACGTATTTCCATTTGACTTCCCCATAGCGGACTTCTTCTTCTTTGACAGAGCCAGCACGCACGTTATTTAAGTTCACACCTGTTAGGTTGTGGACGATGAAATGTTCAACACTGTTCAATTCATTAAACGTCATACTTGCTCCTTCGCGCTTAGACCTCTTAGACCTCCGAGGTTTTCAAAACCTCGGAGGTCTTTCTTTAATTCTTATACAATTCATGCAAACCAAATTGTAAGAAAAAATCTCCTGCTTTAATCTGAAATGGTAAGGAGTCATATCATGCAAGCAATTCAAGGATTACATCACGTCACTGCCGTAGCGCGTGACCCGCAAAGAAATATAGATTTTTATCGCAACGTCTTAGGGCAGAGATTTGTCAAACGTACAGTCAATTTCGACGCGCCAGATACGTATCATTTTTATTTTGGTGACCAAGTTGGTTCGCCTGGCAGTATTCTTACATTTTTCGCTTGGACCAAAATGCCTCGTGGCGTGCGTGGCAATGGCGAGACAAATGCACTTGCTTATAAAGTCCCAAAAGATTCTTTAGAATTTTGGCAGGAGCATCTCAGGAAAAATAATGTTTCAATAAATCCAATTGAAATACGCTTTGGTGAAAAAGTTTTGTCGTTTGAAGACCCTGATAGTATGCGTGTGGAATTAATTGAATCGGAATCTGCTTCCTCTACAAAGTTTTGGGAGGAAGGTCCAATTCCGCAAGAATATGCTTTACAAGGATTTCACAGCGTTACTTTGTGGGTAGATGAACTAGAATCAACGTCAGATTTGCTGACGAAAAATATGGGTTATCAAGTCGCAGGTCAAGAAGAGCAGCGTTATCGTTTCAGCGGTGATAAAAATGTTTCTGGTCACATCGTAGATATTCTTCATCGCCCCGGCAAAATGCAAGCAAATTTTGGCGCGGGTTCTATTCATCACATCGCTTTCCGCGTGCCGAATGATGAGGTACAGTTGCAGTATCAAACGTCAATAAATGAAGCGGGGTTTCGCGTCACCGAAGTGATGGATAGAAATTATTTCCATTCAATTTATTTCCGCGAACATGCAGGCGTGTTATTTGAAATCGCAACTGATACACCGGGTTTTGCAATTGATGAGCCAGTAGAAACTTTGGGTGAAACACTTAAATTGCCTGAGTGGTTTGAACCGAATCGCAAAGCCATTGAAGAAAGTCTTTTACCAATTATATTGAAAGCATTTGAGAAATAAAATGCCTCACGAAAATCAACCTGTTTATTTTGCTGGCAAAAAATTGGAAGAAGCAACATGCGCGATGATTTTGATTCATGGACGTGGTGCTAACGCGGAAGATATCCTTTCGTTATCAGCGCATCTGACTCATCCCGGGCTTGCTTATTTGGCACCTCAGGCAGAGG
>DQGV01000049.1:15229-17934 GCA_003524705.1 Anaerolineae bacterium
CCAACCGATTCATATTTCCCGTAGAAAAGAACGAGCCGTATTTGTCATCTGCTTTGGGTGTGATAGATAAAATCGTCAAGCACATTGAAGAAAATAAAATTCCATCAGAAAAAATATTCATCGGCGNNACGCAAATCAACCTGTTTATGCAACAGGCACAAAATTAGATGAAGCCAGTGCGGCGATGATTTTGATTCATGGACGTGGTGCTACAGCAGAAGATATTCTTTCACTTTCTGCGCCTCTTTCTTACGCCGGGCTTGCTTATTTGGCACCTCAGGCAGAGGGCTACACTTGGTACCCCAACCGATTCATTTTTCCTGTGGAACAAAATGAGCCGTATTTATCTGGCGCACTTGCAAAAGTAGATAGCATTGTCAAAGAAATTGAGTCGCATGGCATTTCATCAGAAAAAATATTCATCGGCGGATTTTCACAAGGCGCATGTTTAGCCAGTGAATATGTGATTCGCAATCCCAAAAAGTATGGCGGATTATTCGTTTTCAGTGGCGGATATATTGGCGCGTTAAATCAAGAACGCGAGCCAAATGGTGATTTGCAAAATACGCCCGTTTTTATAGGCTGTTCGGATATTGACCCGCATATACCACTTCAACGCGTTCAAGAGACAACTACTTTGTTAAAAGCCATGAATGCTCAAGTGACTGAGAGAATTTACCCGAACATGGGACATACTATCAATGATGAAGAAATTGCATTGGCGAATGAGATAATTCAGAAAAGTTTATGAAATTTACTCGTCATTGCGAGTCGCTGGTCGAGACGCAAGTAGTCGAGATCACTGGCGAAGCAATCTCCAGATTGATGATGAGATTGCTTCGTCGTGCTAAAGCACTCCTCGCAATGACCAAAAAAACTTGTTAACAAAATTAGAACGATTCTGAAATACTATTCTATCTTCATAGGCGTATGATGAAAGTGTGGAGTTGCTATGGGGCAACGACTCCATAAGGAGCGACCTATGAAATTCCAATATTCAAAAACCATTCAGCGGGGAATTTGTCTGTTGCTTTTAGTTGCTTTGATATTACCAACTGGAACCCAAAACGCACTCGCCGCGCCGGGCGATACAACACTTATCTCTATTGATTCCAGCGGAATTCAAGGCAATGATATGTCTCGCTTTGCTGACATTTCTGCCGATGGGCGGTATGTAGTCTTCGAGTCAGATGCGAACAATTTAGTCAGCGGAGATACAAACAACACAACCGATATATTTGTCAAAGATAGATTCACAGGGCAAGTGACTCGCGTCTCTGTAGATTCATCTGGCACAGAGGCAAACAATGGCTCAGGTGGTTCTGCTATTTCTGCAAATGGACGTTTTGTTGCTTTTGGTTCAGATGCCAGTAACTTAGTCGCCAACGATACAAACAATACAACTGATATTTTCCTAAGAGATTTACAACTGGGAATCACCACGCGGATTTCAGTTAGTTCAAACGGTGAACAAGCAAATAATGTTTCAGATACACAAATTGCAATCTCTGCCGATGGGCGTTTCGTCGCATTTGTATCTGATGCAAACAATTTAGTCAGCGACGATGGCAATGGTGTTGCTGATATTTTTGTACGCGATACGCAAACTGGAACAACTGAATTAATTTCACGAACCAGTGATGGAGCAGTTGCAAACGGCACTTCATTTGACCCAGCCATTTCGGACGATGGAAATATTGTTGCCTTTGTATCCACTGCCACAAATTTAGATGGCAATGATACCAACGGCAGAGCCGATGTTTTTATTCGCCGACGTTCCAATGGTCAAACCTTAACTGCTTCTATCAGCACCGATGGTTTTATTGCAAACTTTGGCGCGCGTGACCCGTCTATTACTGCTGATGGTCGTTATGTATCTTTTTCATCCTCTGCAACAAACTTAGTTAACGAAGATACATTTAGTTACACTCACGTTTATATCCGTGATTTGCAAACAAATACAACTACATTGGTTTCACGCGATTCAAATGAAAATATTCTCGTCGCTGATACTGAAAATTCATCCTTCTCTCCAGATGGTCGTTATATCGCGTTTGAATTTGATGATAAGGGCGATGGGCTACCACTGCGTTGGATTTACGTCCGCGATTTGGTTTTAGGGTTAACCACTTCCGCAACGCCAAGACCGAATGAAGATGATTCACCATCTAGCCCATCCATTTCAAACAATGCTGTTTTGGTATTTCATTCCAGAGCCAGCAATCTAGTCAGCGGAGATGCAAACGGTGTGTTTGATGTGTTTGCTAAAGAAGTTTTTTTCCAAGTAGATAATGCTCCGACAGTTTCATCGCTTCAACCTACGTGTGGAGCTGTTTGCCCACCCTCAGCATTGACTATCTCCTTTACAGTGACATTCTCCGAATCAGTTACAGGCGTCACAGCCGATGATTTTGTTTTGACAACGACTGGAACAATCGCTAGTGCATCTATTATTGATGTGACAGGTTCAGGAAATACTTATACGGTCAATGTCAACACGGGTACAGGTGATGGAACAATTCGCTTAGATGTCATTGATAACGATAGCATCATTGACTCGAACTCAAATCCATTAGGCGGAACAGGTGCAGGCAATGGAAACTTTAACACAGGCGGCGTGTATGTGATTGATAAAACATTACCGTCAGTCATTAGCATTTTACGCGCAGACCCAGACCCGACAGAAAATGCTCAGGTTAATTTCA
>DQGV01000047.1 GCA_003524705.1 Anaerolineae bacterium
GGCAAAACCACACTCATGCAAGCCTTATGCAAACAACATGATTTTGCAACTGCTTACGAACAACACGAAGAACGTCCATTTCAAAAATTGTTCAAGCAAGATACAAAGTATGCACTTGCGAATCAACTGGATTATTTAATTCATAAAGCCGAGCAAGAATTTGAACTTCGGCAAAGTGATAAACCTGCTTTGATGGATGGCGGCTTGGACTTAGACTTCTACGGTTTTACACGCCTCTTTCATACGCACAACTGGCTCAGCGACTTAGACTTTGACCTATGCCGACGCTTTTACAATCTCATTCGGGCGCATCAACCTGCACCAGACTTAATTGTTTCTTTATATGCCGACGAAAAAATTATCCACGAAAGATTGGCTTCAAGAGATAGAATCAATATCGCGTCAGGTGATGACGCGAACATGTTGGAAACATTGATCAATGAGTGGTTAGAATCTGTAAATCAAGATAAAGTATTGAGATTAGATGTCTCAAAAGAATCTGTTGACTACACGCAAAGTATTTCACAAATTATGGAAATCATTAATGGAAAATCTTGACAAGTTAAAACATAAAACCGAAGGCAAGCCCAAATATAAATTAGCGAGTGCGAATGTATTTGTCTCCCCGAATGGATTTCATTACATAGATACGCTTGACCCTGTAACAGAGATTTCCCCCATTATTGATGGTAGTGAATTAACCGACGAAGAAATTAAATACATTGAAAAATCTTTGCAATCAAATCCTGAAAGAATTGAAAATCAAGTAAATGCAGTCAAACGGCACTTAGATATAAAAGACAAACGAGTCTTAGACATCGGCTGTGGTGGCGGATTATTTTTATCTAAGATGAAAGCGGAAGGTGCGAAAGTAATTGGGATTGAATTGAGCGATTCACGCGCGCATTATGCCAAAACCAAACACGGATTAGACATCACCAAACGTCCGATTGAAGATAATTATTGGGAAAGTTTTGGGAACACATTTGATGTAGTCACGCTCTGGGATGTGATTGAGCATGTCAATTATCCACTTGCTACATTGCAACATGCAGTAAAAGTTTTGAAAAAAGGCGGCATTTTGCTCATTGACACGCCTTGTCGTGATGCGTTTTATCACCGCTTTGGAGAATTTACTTACAAAATTTCAGGCGGGCGATTCCCAACTTTTTTGAATGCTATGTATTCATCCAAACCGTTTGGGCATAAACAAATTTTGTCATTGAGTGAAATGAAGGGATTGTTTGAGTCAGTTGGATTAGAAGTTTTGGAATTAAAAACTTTTCACGAACTTTCTTTTCCATATTCATTTTATTTAAAAAAGTTTTTTAGGTCGGATTTGTTAGTCAAGATTTTGTTACCGCTAGTTCATATTTTCTTCCTGATTTTTCCGATACGAAATAAGATGTTGGCGATTGGGAAGAAAAAGTAAGGGCGAGGTAATCTCGCCCCTACTTTACATCCACCTTCATTATGTACACTAGCAAGCGATGCAAAACAAAAAACGGAAATAGCAAAACGATATGAACTAAATTGCTCAAGCCAAACAACAAAGCCACTGAATTTAACAAATTATCAAAAAATGGGGCGAGATTGTATAACATCCAAGTTCCAAAACCAGATAGTATAGCAAGCGTAAACAAAACGCCAATCCAAATTCCTAGCGGAAGCCACGCATGTCTGTCAGATTCAGAAGGCATCATGGTGCTAGAAACGACAATCGTCAAATAAAACCACAACCAAAAATCTGAAATGGCAGGCAATAACCCCACCCCCATCCAAAACAATTCAACCTGACCATTTTGAAGCACATTCCATAATGTATTTAAATGCAATTGTGCAATTCCAGCATAAGCAATAAACAATGTCCCTGCGATTAATGGTGCCAAGCCAATCAACGAATCGCGGATGAAATCTGTCTGTTCGACTTCCACATAACCCATTTGTAAACGTCCATTTGAGAGCGGTTTTGGAATCACAGAAAATTTCCCTGTTTTCACTCTTAATATCTTTGCCATTAAAAAATGACTAGTCTCATGCAACAACACACCGGGGAAAAACAAAATGGAAAATATGGCTAAGGTCAATTGGATATTGCGGGTGATGAGCAACGTCACCACTTGAATTTCACGATGCAAAAGCCGCTGGAGAATCACCAGCGGCAAAAGCATTAAGATAAACCAAATGAAACCGGAAAAGGGCATAAAGTTAATTTATAAAACAAAGGTTTGACAATTGGTCAAACCTTTGTTTTTGCACAAATATTAATAGCCGTACTATATATTATTTATGCAGGCGTTACATCGTCTTTCTTTGTTTTGCGAACTGCTTCAAGTGCGCCTTTGCCGCGTTCACGAACTTCGTTGGCGAGTTCGGCGGTTTTTTCGCGTGCCATTTTGGTAAGTTCATCGGCACGAGCGCGATATTCTGCGGCAGTGGCTTCTGCGCGAGCGATTAAATCTTCAGCAGAGTGAGTTGCGCGGTCACGCAATTCAATAGACTTATCTTTAATCAAAGCGCGGGTTTCTTCACCAGATTGTGGGGCGAATAACAAAGCGACAACTGCGCCAGTTAATCCACCTACTACAAATCCTACAAGAAAGGCTCCAAATTCATCACGGTCAGACATGGTATTTCTCCTTTTTCTTTTTCGTTAGACCTGAAAGGTCTCTTAATTTATTTGGGTTTTACACCCAACAATTCTAACATACGCCTCAAACCTGCTAAGTAGCCATTTAGTTTGATGACGGGTTCAACAACATTTTCGCCTAAAAATTCGGCTGTACCTCTCAGTGTATTGACAGTTTCATTGGTGGCATTGAGAATCGGGCGAATTTCATTTTGAATCAAGTTAATCAAACTAGCAAGTTGGATTATCAATACAATTAACGCAACACCTATCAATAAGGTTTCAAGGGCTACGACGATGATGAAAACGTCACGGATTTTGCCAACATTTTCAGCTGGTGTTTCAGGTCTAAGCAGAAAATATATAGCGATGCCAAGCAATGCTAAAATCAAGACCACAAAAGCAATTGCACTAGCAATGATTATCTTCTGTTTTCGTTCCGCCTCTTTAATTGCCGCAATTTGCTCTGGAGTCAGCGGCGGGGGAGTTGGTTGTTGTTCAGGTTGTGGAAGTGCCATATCTTGATTATAAAGTATAAAAACAGAATTTATATATAAAATTTATTAATTCGCTGATTTCATTCCCAGCAAATTCATCTCATATTTCACTGTCTCAACCCAACCCTCACTCACGGGTCTTGGGTTGTAACCAAGTTCACGTTTGGCTTTGGCATTATCGCCCCAATAGGTTACTCCAGCAACAACTCTCAAACCTTCAGATGAGTATGGTGACAACGATTCTGGCAAAATTGAATCAAATGGTGTCATCATTACAGACATCACTTTCATCATCTGATAAGGCACAGTTATTGGTGCGCGTTTGCCTGAAATTTGACTAACCAATTTATACGCATCTACAATCTTGTATGGCTCACCGCAAATATGATAATTTTCACCGACTTTGCCTTTTTCCATGGCAAGGATATGCCCTTGGACAATATCATCTACATGCGCCCAACAAAAAGCAGTTTGTGAGGGAAGCATCGGCAATCTTCCTTGTAAAAAATCTCTCATCGCCGCTCTTAAAGATGAAGTGTCGTTGGGTCCATAAATTAATCCAGGTTGCACAATCACCAATGGCAAACCTTGAGAAATAAATTCTTTAGCAATATCATGCGCAACAGCTTTCGTACGGTCATATTCGCTGATGTGTTTTCCAGTGAAATGATAATTTTCGTCTACCAATTTTCCATTTGTATCTGAATTGACAGCCAATGTGCTCGTATAAACACCTTTGGGGATTTTCAACTCTTGCATTAATTCCAGCACATTACGCGTACCTTGTATGTTGACTTTTTCTCCGGGTGATTTATCTTTGACTCCGACTTTATACCAACCCGCTACATGATAGACGCCATCTACGCCGGTCATCGCTTCACGCATTGACGTTTTATCTGTTACGTCACCTCGAAATAATTTCACGCCCAAGCCTTTTAAATACTCGGCTTTGTTCACATCCCGCACCGAAGCATGGACTTCGTGCCCTGCTTCTCGTAATTTTTTTGCTAACACACCACCGACAAATCCAGTGGCACCCGTCACAAAATATTTCATAGGATAGGTTTTCCTTGTTGATAATTGTAACTGATCCTTTTTGGTATAAAATCAATATGTACATTTGATTTTATGACCTCACCACTTTCTAAAACTTGGCAATATTTATTTTCAGTTGTCCTAATTGCTTTGACAACTACGTTGTTTTATTTTCTACGTGATTTCTTAAATACAACCATCGTGGCACTTTTGTATTTGATTCCAATTGGCGTGATTACAGGAATCGGCGGGCTTTTTCTTGGCATCACCAGTGCAATATTATCTTTCTTTACAGTAAATTATTTTTTCATTCAACCCTATTACACTTTATCCGTTCACCAACCAGCGGATTTGGTCGTCTTAACAGTATTTCTGATTGTTGCCGTTGTGTTGAGTCAATTGATGGGGAAAGCACAGGCAGGAGTCGCCGCCGCAAATGCCAGAGAGCAAGAAGCGACTCAATTGTATGAACTCAGTGTGGCTCTGACTGGTTTGAACGATGAATTAGCAATTGCTCAAACTTTAGCACATCAAGTGATGTCACTGACAAAAGCAGAATACGTGAAAGTGGATCTAAAAGATTCGCAATCAATTCATTTGCCAGAAAAAACATCATTAAGCCGAGAACCTGAATTGCAAATTTCGATTCGAACAATGAAAAATGCTCTAGGTGAGATTCTGCTGTGGCGGGCAGAACCAGTTATCACGTCAGGCGAGAAGCGTTTGCTTGAGACGTTTGCGAGTCAAACTGCATTGGCATTAGAGCGTGCCAAGTTTGCTCAATCTGAATCACGGGCAAAAGTTTTGGAAGAAAGTGACAAGTTGAAATCCGCAATTTTATCTTCGGTATCGCATGAATTACGCACGCCACTTTCCACCATCAAAGCGGCATCATCAAGTTTGCGAAGCAATCAAGTGAGTTGGGATTCGCCCGCACGTGTGGAATTAATTTCTGCCATTGATGATGAAGCTGACCATTTGAATCTGTTAGTGGGGAATTTATTAGATATGTCTCGCATTGAAGCGGGTGTCTTAAAACCAAAACGCGAATGGAATATGTTGGCTGAAATTGTGGGCGGTGTTTTGAGCAGAATGAAATTTTTAGCCGAAGAACATACTTTGCAAGTAAATGTTTCTGATGATTTACCATTAGTCCCTGTAGATTATGTGCAAATGGAGCAAGTGTTTACAAATTTATTGAGCAATAGTTTAAAGTACGCGCCGATTAATACAATTGTTCGGATTGATGTAAAAGTAGAAAACAATTTTTTGCATGTGATATTAAGTAATCAAGGTCCGCAAGTGCCACCTGAAGACCTTGAAAGAATCTTTGATAAATTTTATCGAGTCACCGCAACAGATAAAGTGACAGGTACTGGACTTGGGCTTTCGATTTGCAAAGGAATCATCGAAGCACATGGCGGAAACATTTGGGCAGAAAATTTACCGAATGGTTTTGCATTTAATTTTACAATTCCAATTTTGTGGGATGGCAAACCTGCACCAAAGTTACCACTTGATTCGGAGCTGGAATGAACAACGCGCCGCATATCTTAGTCATTGACGATGAACCGCAAATCTTGCGCGCACTTCGGACGATATTAACTGAAAAAGAATTCAAAGTTTCAATTGCGAATCGTGGTGAAGAAGGTTTGAATCTTGCCGCAACACAAACACCCGATGTCATCATTTTAGATTTGGGTTTGCCAGACATGGACGGTGTTGAAGTTTGTAAGCGTTTGCGTGAATGGACTCAAGTTCCGATTATTGTATTGTCGGCGCGTGATAATGAAAAAGATAAAGTGAATGCTTTAGATAATGGGGCTGATGATTATTTAACCAAACCATTTGGGATTGAAGAATTATTGGCACGCGTGCGCGTGTCGTTACGTCATTCCGTTCAAAAGCAAGGCACGCAAAGCAAAATTGTAAAAGCAGGAGATTTAACAATTGATTTGGTTTGGCATATCGTCAAACGTGGTGTGGAAGAAATTAAATTAACAGGTACAGAATATAAATTATTGGCGTATCTTGCTTCCAATCATGGTCGAATCTTAACGCATCAAAGTATTCTTTCGCATGTGTGGGGTGAAGCCGATGCTGATCATACAGAGTATCTTCGAGTTTATATGCGTCAACTTCGTAAAAAGTTAGAAGAAAATCCTGAACGCCCCAAGTATGTCGTCACCGAACCTGGCATTGGCTATCGTTTTATGGCTGATGAATAATCTCTCAAAAACGCTCTGAAAAGGGCGTTTTTTATTTGTTCTTTATACGATTGCCTAAATTTTTTGTCACCGTTTTATTTCGGGGGATTAAGATTTTTATATAACTCGAGGTGACAAAATGCTAGACACAAAACATTCCATATCAAATTTATTTCCCGCTTCTTTATCTGACCTGAAATCTGCTCGACGTTTATTGGTACTTGTGCCTAACTTCGACATTAACCTGTCCGCTTTTGCACACAGAGTTTGGGAGTTGGCAAATGCTACAGGTTCACATATCCTGCTTCTCGGTCAATTTGATGAGGCGCAAAAAGAATCAAAAATCAGGCGAGATATAACCACATTATCCGCCATGTTAAAAAACGAAAGCATTTCAGTTGAATCAAAAATTTCGTTTGGAAAAGATTGGATACAGTTTATAAAAACCAATCTGCACAAAGGCGATTTGTTGGTTCGGCTTGCTGAACACAAAATCAGTTCTTTAGAATCACAAATTGATTTGCAAACTTATATCCTTTCGGGTTTTGTAGCGCAAAAAGATTTGCGTTCAAACTGGTTTCCTCAACTGACATCCATCTTAGGTTCGCTCACCATCATTATCGGATTTTTTATGCTTCAAGTTCGCATCATTGATTTGACAAAAGATGGTCTACGCACTGTGTTTCTATTAATTTCCTTGCCAATTGGAATTGGATTGCTTTGGGCTTTGAATAGTTTATTTGGATAAGGAAAAGAATGATTAATCACAACGATTCACCACAAACTTCTATCATCGAAAGAGATTTAAATTACAAACCGCCGAGAACATTGCGTTCTTGGTTAATTGGTCGTCCATTATCCACTGCCGATGCACCACATCAAACGATTGGCAAAGCTGTTGGTTTGGCAGTTTTTGCGTCGGATGCTTTATCTTCCACTGCGTATGCTACACAAGAAATTTTAGGCGTCATTGCCGCCGCAGGCACAATTGCGTATGGATATTTGTTCCCAATTTCTTTAGCCATTGTTATCCTCATGGCAATTGTCACAATTTCTTATCGCCAAACAATTCATGCCTACCCAAATGGTGGTGGTGCTTATATTGTGGCACGCGATAATTTAGGAAATTTAGCAGCTGAGACCGCAGGCGCGGCTTTGCTCATGGATTACATCTTAACCGTCTCTGTTTCTATTTCGGCGGGTGCGGCACAAATTGTTTCTGCATTTCCTGAGTTATTCCCATACCGCGTTTGGATTGCAGTTGCTTCTATATTTTTCATTATGCTGATTAATCTCAGAGGCGTAAAAGAGTCTGGGACTGCATTTGCTATTCCAACCTATTTCTTTATCTTTGTGATGATATTTACTGTCGGATACGGCATTATCCGCTACTTTACAGGCTCGCTTGGTATGGTCATTGATCCGCCACATTTTGAAGCACATGATGTCATTTCGGTGATTACACCTTTCATTTTGTTACATGCTTTTTCAAATGGCACAGCGGCATTAACTGGCATTGAAGCCATTTCAAACGGTATTACTGCATTCAAAGAACCACGCAGTAAAAATGCTGCTACTACTTTAGTTTGGATGTCTTGTATTTTAGGTTCGTTATTTCTTGGGCTTTCATTTTTAGCAGGTCAAACGCATGTTGTATTTTCTGAAGAAGAGACAGTGATTTCGCAATTAGCCCGCACTATTTTTGAAGGCAGAGGTATTTTGTATCTCATGGTTATCACAGGCACAACTATTATTTTGATTATGGCGGCGAATACAGCCTTTGCGGATTTTCCACGTTTAGGCGCATTGATTGCAAAAGATGGATACTTGCCACGTCAATTAAATTATCGTGGTAGCCGCTTGGTTTATTCACGCGGCATTGTTGCGCTTTCAGTTATCGCTTCTATTTTAATTATTGTCTTTCAAGCCAGTGTGACTCGTTTAATTCCGCTATATGCCATCGGCGTATTTTTATCTTTCACACTTTCGCAAATCGGCATGTCTCGCCGTTGGTGGAAAATTGGTCGACTAAAAAAAGATGAAGAGGTTGTGGAAGCAGGTTCCACGTTAAGATATGAAGCGGGTTGGAAGACTCGTATGTTAATCAATGCCTTTGGCGGAATTTGTACAGCCATCGTCATGTTTATTTTTGCCATCACAAAATTTACAGAAGGCGCGTGGTTAGTGCTTATCTTAATCCCATCGCTGATAGGTGTTTTTTTATTGATTCATCGTCACTATAAAATATTAGCGAAAAAACTTTCGCTTGAAAATTTTGGAATCATCCCGCCACATCATACTCGTCATCGCATCATTATGCCTGTTAGTGGAGTACATCAAGGCACATTAGCGGCGCTTCGTTATGCGCGCACATTGTCTGATGATATTACAGCAGTGCATGTTTCGATTGAACCTGCTGATTCTGAAAAAGTTAGACAGAAATGGGAGAAGTGGGGCGAAGGTGTGCGGCTTGTGATGCTGGCTTCGCCATATCGCCTCTTGCTTGAGCCTCTGCTTGAGTACATCACCGACATTGCTCGCAAACGCCAAACAGGTGAAACCATTACAATCGTTGTGCCTGAATTTATTTCAAACGATGTTTTCACAGGCATGTTGCATACCAACACTGCTGATTTATTGCGCAGTCAACTCAAACGCCAGCATGATATTGTGATAATCAATGTGCCGTATCATGTGCATTAAAACAAAAGAGCGGATTTTACATCCGCTCTTTTTCGTTTAGCCACCAGTGGGCAATCTTTTTTCCAATGTGCTGTTGAGAATTTTTTCTTGTGTTTCAGAAGTTGGTTTGAAAGATTTGGCTTGAACTTTATTCTTACCTTTTGCTCTTTCAAGGGCTTCTTGCCAAGCCACTTGCATACCGGTAAATTGAGGTTCGTTAGAAACTTCGGCTTCCATTTCGTATGTTTCTTCTTCTTTTTTACCCTTGCGCTTGCCTTTACCTTTTCGTTCTTCACGTTGCGGTTTTTCTTCAATAATAGGTTCTGCTAACAAAGCCTTCATGCTCAAGCGGATTTGTCTCTTGCGGCGGTCAACTTCAATCACTTTGGCTTCAATTTCTTCGCCTTCTTTGAGTGCTTCACTTGCAGTTTTGACATATCCATGCGTAATTTCGCTGACGTGTACTAAACCTGGTCGTTCTGCACCGAAATCTACAAATGCGCCGTACGTTTCAAGGCGGATGACCTTTCCTTTAACAATGATTTCTGGTTTAAGGTCTTTCCAGTCATACATCAAAGGTTCAATCATTGTCAATTCAACGCGGTCTTTGCGAACACGTTTGACCCATGTGGTCACTTCTTGACCTTCTTTTACAATATCTTCTACCTTATTAACTTCTTTGTCACTAAGTTGTGAGATATGAATGACGCCGGGGATATTTTGTCCGATATCTACAAGTGCGCCTGCAAGTGTGGTCTTTAAAACTTTGCCGTTTAATTTTGTTTTAGGTTCGAGCGCTACGGCTGGCGCGGTATTTATATCTGGTGTTGCCATAATTTAACTCCTGCTGTTTTGAAATAATGCCGAAAAAAGATTATACCTGTCGGATATAAAACGGTCAATGTGCAATTCGTCACATAGTAAAATACTATAAAGATGTAAATCACTCTACAAACTTGACAGATTGTCATTAATAAATAGGTACTAAAACATGTTTAGAATATTATACATAATCCTTTTAGGAATGCTATTGCTTTTTGCTTGTTCTGCGGAAAACGAACCATTTGATATTGATATATTTAAAACTTCTACATGTAATCTACCTTGTTGGAATGGAATTAAGACTGGACAAACAACAGAAGATGAATTATTGCGTATTTTGAATAACCTCCCAATAGTTAATAAAGAACTCATTGGATACAATACAGAAACAGGCATTTCTGAAAAAAGATATTCCCTTAGACTTGGAAAAGCAGATCTGAATGGTCAATACCAAAGCCTTGCTTTTATTAATATAAAAGACGGCAAAGTTTTGGATATGGTATTTGTTGGAGGGTTTGACTTAACATTGGATAAAGCACTTAGTATGTTTGGTAAACCTGAAAATGTTTTTACGGTACATGACCATAATGGAAACATTGATTTCACTCTTTTTATACCTAAAGCTGGGGTAATTGCTACTATAACCAAGGCACCTAATAATCCAATTATTTCTGGAAAGGAAAAAATTGTTTTTATTGAATTTGTTGATCCTAATTTGTATGATGAGATAATACAAATTAGATATACAGTTGATGGACGTTTATTGCTTTATCAGTGGAATGGTTTTGGTGTTGTATTAGAAAAATACCCTCCATAATTGTTTGTATATTAATTTTCAATTAGAAATTGCCATTTACCAATTTTTCCAATCTCTAATTACAAACCCACTCTTGCAGATTAACTTTTCCGTGTGTATAATCTCGCCAATCAAAAACAAAGATGGGGA
>DQGV01000157.1 GCA_003524705.1 Anaerolineae bacterium
CGGATGATTCGCGTCCAAGCTAAAGTTATGTCCGCGGTTTTGTAAAGTAAATCCCCAACCCTTCGGCACAATGCCCGTGCCGAAACCCATGTAATTGCTATTGATAAACGAACACGCATTTCCAAATCCATCCACCACGCTCAAATACACCGTGTTCGACGAAGCCACAGGCGTGCCGCGTTTTTGGTCAATGGTGGCGCGTTTCAAATTAATTAATTTTCTTCTTTCATCCGCATATTCTTTCGATAACAATTCATTCATCGGAATTTTCGCAAACGCAGGGTCAGCCACATACCAACTTGCATCTGCAAATGCGAGTCGCATGGCTTCGATCATCAAATGCATTTTTTCTGGCGATAACAAATCTAATGATGTTAAATCAAAGCCTTCTAAAATATTCAATGCGATTAACGCTGTGATGCCTTGTCCATTGGGCGGACATTCATACACTCGCAATCCGCGATAGTTAACAGATAATGGAGTTTCCCATGTGGATACATGTTCTGCTAAATCAGCATGTGACATAACTCCACCCGCCTCTTTAATCACGCTGACAATTGATTCTGCAATTCGACCTTGATAAAAACCCTCAGTCTTTTTCTCCGCTATTTCACGAAATGTTTTTGCCAAGCCTTTGTTGTAAAAAATTTCACCCGCATTCGGCGCACGACCATCAATGGTTAATTCATGTCCATTCAACGCAGACTTTAATTGTCTCTCTGCACCTCGTCCCCAAAAATAGGATGTGATTGGTGCAACAGGGAAACCTTCATCCGCAAGTCGAATCGCTGGAGTCAAAATTTCAGATAATGAAAGTGAACCATGCTTTTCGATTAAGTCACACCAACCCGCACAAGCACCAGGAACTGTAATCGTATGTGGATGAAACGGAGGCAATGAGTCAGCGAGTAAATTTTCTTTCTTTAGCCTCTCAAGTGTCAGCAAGGCAGGAGCGCGACCTGAACCGTTTAATGCAGTCACTTGTTTGGTCTTCGAGTCAAAATACAAAGCAAACATATCCCCGCCAATTCCAGTGGATGTTGGCTCGGTCACATTCAACGCCGCCGCAGCCGCAACAGCTGCATCCGCCGCATTCCCACCTTTAGATAAAACCTCAATCCCTGCCGCAGTTGCCAACGGTTGAGACGTCGCCACAATTCCGCGCTTGCTGTACACAGATGAACGGCGGGAGGAAAAGGTTGTTTGATTCATTTGAGTCTCTTTCTTGTTAGCAGTCAGCATTCAGCTATCAGCTACGATAAATTCATTGTCATTTAATAACTGCCAAGATTATAATTTACCTATGAAAGATTTCCGTCAACTCAAAGTTTGGGAAAAGTCTCATCAGTTGGCTTTAGCTGTTTACAAGGTTACAAAATCTTTTCCTAAAGAAGAACTATATGGATTAACCACGCAAATTCGGCGTGCAAGTATGTCAATTCCAACAAATATTGCCGAAGGTTGTGGAAGAAATACAGACGCGGATTTTGCACGATTTTTACAAATTGCAATGGGTTCCGCTAGTGAAACAGAATATCAACTTATTCTCGCATACGATTTAGAATTTCTTTCAAAAGAATCTTACGACGAACTTCACTCCAATGTTGAAGAAGTAAAACGAATGCTGGCTTCATTTCTCAAAACACTGAGAGAGCTGACCGCTGATGGCTGACTGCTTTGACTATGTAATCATCGGTTCAGGCTTCGGTGGCTCTGTCTCCGCGATGCGATTAACCGAAAAAGGTTATTCTGTTTTAGTTTTAGAAAAGGGGAAGCGATACGAAGATAAAGATTTTGCAAAAACAAATTGGCAATATTGGAAATATTTATGGATGCCTGCAATTCGCGCACATGGCATTTTACAAATCAGCATTCTCAAAGGCGTGATGGTTTTACATGGTGCAGGAGTCGGGGGCGGCAGTTTAGGATATGCCAACGTGTTGGAAGTTCCAACAGAAGAGACATTTGCTACACCTGCTTGGAATCAAAACATCAAATGGGGTGAAGTACTAAAGACTCATTATGCAACTGCTAAAAAAATGTTGGGCGTTTCTCGTAATCCAAAATTATGGCAAGCGGATTTGATTCTGAAACAAATGGCAGAAGAAGTAAACATGGGGCATACCTTCCGCGCCACAGATGTCGGTTCATACTTCGGGGAAGCAGGTGTGACTGTTCCTGACCCATATTTTGGTGGAGAAGGTCCTGATAGAGCAGGTTGCCAGCATTGTGGTGGATGTATGGTGGGATGCAGACATAATGCAAAAAATACTTTGCCAAAGAATTATTTATATTTTGCAGAGAAGAATGGAGCGGTTGTAAAGTCTGAAGTTGAAGTGGTGGATGTGAAAGAAGTAAACAGTAATCAGTTATCCCACAAGGGGACGATGTCAGTAAATAGTGTGAAATATGAAGTAAGTTATAAAGATTCAACAAAATTATTTAAGCAAACAAAAACTGTTTATGCAAACAATGTGATTTTTTCTGCGGGTGTGATGGGGACGATGAAATTATTGTTGAATCTACGGGATGTGAAGAAGTCATTGCCAAATGTGTCCCGAA
>DQGV01000103.1 GCA_003524705.1 Anaerolineae bacterium
AATCTACGCCATTTGCATTGATACCAAATGAATTACATAAAAATAAAGCGCGTGGCCTGTGAAATTCTTGTGTGATTAAAATGGCTTCATTTACTTGAAAAATTTCTTTTGCACGATAACAAGTATCGTACGTTCTTCTACCTGCATAATCTAAGATAATATCTTCGTCAGGTACGCCGCGTTCTAAGGCATATTGACGCATGGCTTCGGGTTCATTGTATTCAAGAAAACTATTATCACCACTCATTAATAATTTTTCTACTGTACCTTGTTGATATAAAGTCACAGCCGTTTGCACGCGGTCACTTAACACGGGTCCAGCGGAGCCATCTCGTAATAAACCTGCACCGAATACAATTGCTACGCGTGTTGATTCTACATTATCAACTGTATATGTTCGTGGTTGAGCAAACATCCAAAATAAAATTTTGGGTAAGAACAATGCAATGGTTGCGAGAAAAGTTATAGCAATCAAAAGTTGCCAGAGAAATTTAAGAATACGTTTTAACATTAAACTATGACCGTAGACGATGGACGGTAGACGGTGAATAACGGTCTATGGTCTACTATCCACAGTCCATCATTCTATCAAACTTAACAAATCCAAGCCTGAAGCATTCGCAAGCGCAATAAATTCCGCATATGCAGAATCTTCAATCACTTGCGTTTCATCAAAACCATACACTGTTTGCATCGCAGATTTTCCCTCAGGCGTAAGCATCAAATCAATAAAGGCACGTTGAATCACGCGTCGCATTTCAAACGGCAAATCAGTAGACATAACAATATTTTCATACGGAATAATATTTGGAATGCGCCAAATCACGCGCACTTTATCCATCACATCAGGGTAATCGGCCTCAAGCGTAGGCGATGTGCGTGCATCAATAAACGTCGCGCCAAAATCACAGATGTCATCAGCATAGACGGCACGCACAACGCTGGGTTGATTATCAAGGAATGCTTCGCTTCTTATTTGGACGCCAGCCTGCTTCAACAACCCCAACGGAATCACATACCCAGACGGAGAAACCGCATCACTCCAACATGCTTTTTTTTCTTGAAATTGACTCAATGCCGAATTTAAATCTGTTGTGTTTTCATTTGTTAATTCATCAAAATATGGTGTGAAGTTTTTTTCACGATTGGCAATAATCTGTGCGCCATAAAATGTTTGACCATTATTGATTCGTGCTAACAAAGCAGTGACATCATTTCTTTGATAGGCAATTGCATATCCATAAGGTGATAAAGAAGTGATGTGTGCATTGCCTTTTGAAAGGGAATCAAGCAATGTAGTTTCACTTGCAGGAATCACTGTCACAATGCGGTAGCCTGTGCGTGATTGAATGTATGCTGAAATCACGTCACCTGCTGATATGACAGAATCTGTTGGGCGGGGGGAAGGGGCTAAGGCGAGAATCAAAGGATTGGATTCAGTACCCGGCTCAGCCGTAGAAAGAGGCGTTTGTGTAGGTGCAAGAGTCGGTTCGGGAGTTGGAGTCGCATCCGCAGATAGAATCTGTATCGGGAAAGAACATCCAAATGACAAAAGTGAAAGAATTATGAGTATCTTTTTCATGGTGCTGGGTGTAATCATAATATAATAAAATAGTTTATTGAAAGGATACGAATGAAAAATACATTTAGCACAATAATGTCCTTCCTGATTTTGATTGTACTGGCGGCTGGGGTTTATTTTATCGTAGACACGGTGCGTGAAACTGCGGCGGCGGCGCAAGGACCATTTGACCAAGTGAATCAAGCCAATCAGGCATTGCAAACACAAGTGGCTCAATTGGCAAATCCAACACCGACGATTATCCCAGACCCTGTAACATATATCAATGAAATTCGTGCATTGGCGCGTTTAGAAACGATTCAATATAGTGTTGAAAAAGTAATTACGGCTGAAATTGGTCAGGGCACGTTTGGTTTTGCATTTGGTGATAGATTGCTGTTTGTGGCGCATGGCATTGTGATTGCTGGAATTGATATGGAAAAACTTCGCCCTGAAGATATGCGTTACGATGGCAATGTGTTGTATGTGTATTTGCCACCTGCTGAAATTTTTATTGCTACATTAGATAATGAAAAATCGTATGTGTATGACCGCGAAACAGGTTTGCTCACCAAAGGTGAAACGGATTTAGAAACATTGGCACGCCAAACAGCCGAGCAAGAAATTTTGAAAGCGGCATTGGAAGACGGTATTTTGACTCAGGCACAAAGAAATGCAGAAGCGTATTTGATTAAGTTCTTTGCGGCGCTTGGGTTTAATACAGTAATTTTCCCGGATGAGTAATTTTGTCAACTTAAAGGCATTCAACAAGAATTCTAATAGTTTTGTGAATTGACATTAAGAAAATAATTGTTCGATTATTCTATGAAGCCAAACACCTTCATCAGTTACTCACGTCAATGCATCGGGTTTGTAGATGACCTTTTCCACAAATTGGAAAAGCTTGGTTTTAGCAACATTTGGCTAGATTATTTAAGTTTGGTGCCAGGGCGACCATGGAATGGGCAAATTGAAAAAGGATTAGAACAATCAGATTTACTGTTACTCATTGTTTCACCCGAATCAATTTCATCGCGTAGTGTGGAGATAGAGTGGCGACATTTTCTTGATAAGAAAAAACGCATCATCTTATTGATTTTTCAGGCGGTGACTCTGCCGAGGGAACTGGAGCAATTGGAATGGGTGGATTTTCGAGGCGCGTTTTTCTTCGCATTTAGAAAACTGTTGAAGTTAATTGAGTCGCCGACGCCGATGAAAAAATCTCCGCCGCAATCTGGTTTCAAAGCACCACTCACCGTTTGGTTGGCAGTTTTGTTTGGGGTGATTACATCCATTTATTCGGTTTTCGCGTTGTGGACATTTTTGATTCCGCTGGTGTTGATTCCATTGCCGTATCGCATACTCAAACGTGATTTCAATTTATCACAAGCCCAAACCGCATTGTGGACTTTACCGATTGCACTCTTCTTTACATTTGCTTTGGGGCTTGAGCTTGGCTTGGTTAACGAAAATGCAGATTTTGATGAAAGCAAATCGCTTTTATACAATATCGTTTTGTTTCTTTTGTTTGCGCAAGTCTTTTTTATTCCAATTATTTCATTTCTTGAGTTGATTCTGTTGCGCTCGCCTGCCATGCAACGTTGGGGCAGACCCGAAGCAAGCGTGCCGAAGTTTGCAAGTTTATACTCACCCAATATCTCTCAACCGAAATCAGTTCGTTATTACATTGATTATGCGCCACAAGATAGCAGGATTGCGCGTGAACTTGAAATTGTCTTGAAGAAATATGGGCACACACCCGCGGATGATATTCAATCGGCTGATGAAGTTTTGGTGTTGCTCTCACGCTTCAAAACGGACACGCAAGCCGACCCTGAAACCCAAGTGGTTTATCCTATCTTGTTGCAAAGAACGAAGATATCTGAAAAGCTTTCACCGATGCAGTGGATTGATTTTCGTAAGGGCATTCGTAATTTGGATGTGATTGCTCAACTATTACCTGAACCTGAAAAATTACTCAAAGCCTTAGGCGTGCGACCCACCACTAGCGGACAAGCCGCCATGCCTAACATTGTGTTGGCTTGGGTAGATTTCTTAATCATTATCGGAATGGTAAACATTGGTTCGATTTTCTCTTACATCATTGAGTTGATGAATTTACATTTAGGCTTCATCATTGAAAACGAACCTTTGACTATGTTACAGCCTATCTTTTTATTATTTGTCAGCATGGTTTTGGTGGGGTGGTTGATTTATTTTATGGTGCGCGGACTCAGCCAACGTCAGGGGAGAATGTCATCACCTGTGATGTTAGGTCTGGGATTCTTCGCTATCTTTTTTCTGGTGACATGGCAAGCCGTGCTCGGTGCAGATTTAGATTTTCTTTTCATCAGCTATGGTATTCCTTCGGATGCAGTCTTTTCGGTGTTGCCATTTTTTATCTTTGTGTTTGGGGTGGTGATATTAGGATTGGCAAGCCTGTTTAATTTGAGAACGTTACGGTGTTGGTTCCCTGCTAGGGTGAAATAAAAGGGAAAAGCGATTGTTCGCCACAGAGGTCACAGAGTTCTCAGAGAAAAATCTCTAAGGTCTCTGTGCACTCTGTGGTGAAATCTTTTAATAAGTCTATAGAAGTATCCACTCTCAAAGGGAAAAGATACTTATTTTGAGTTAACCTCTAGACTTATAATTAACCTATATGCGTTCTAGATATTTTGCTCGTTGGTTTCTGCTCCTCATCCTCTTGATGGGGATATATTCGCGTCCGCAAGGTGCCAGTGCGGCTCCATCCAATCAGGTGACTGCGTATGATTTGATTATCGCTATGAACACGTTGCGGGTTGCCTATGGATTGCCACCTTTAATAGAAGACCCGATTGTCAATGCAGTGGCACAGTCGACTGCGGCGACGATGGCGGCGAGTAATATGTCTTGGCATATTGGGAATGTGCGCGGACGCATCGCCGCGGCAGGATATGGCGCGGGTGGTACGGTGTGGGCGACAGAGAACTTTGCTGTGGGGGATATGGGCATTGACCAGATTATGGCAGTATGGGCAGACCCTGACCATATGCGCCCAGCGGTGACGCCTGAATACTGTCATGTAGGAGCGGGCACAGCACAAACATCTGATGGGAGAACCTATTACGTTTTACAAGCGGCGTATGTCTCTGGGCAAGAATGTGGAAGTTCCAGCTCTCCAGCCTCCCCGTCGTCAGGAGGCGTTTCAAATCCAGCACTGCCGAGCTTTGGGTTAATCGTCCCTGTAAAAATTGCATCACCCGATGCGGAGGGCAAAGTCTTTCACGAAGTACAGATGGGGCAATCATTGTGGGCGATTGCGATTGCTTATCAAATTACGATCCATGATATTGAAGTGTGGAATAACATTTCGCGTGATGACCCTTTGCAAGCGGGGCAGAAGTTATTTATCCCGAATGAAAACACGGTAGGCTTTGCCACGCCCACGCCGTATGGCATGATCGTGCCGCAAACACCCGATGCTAATGGAAAGATTGTGCATGAAGTTGCGCCGTATCAGGCACTTATCACGATTGCCGATGCGTATAAAGTGACGGTTGAAAAAATCGTCTCGCTGAATGGCATTCAAGCCGATACGCCTTTGCAAGTTGGTCAGCAACTTGTAATCTCTTTGGGGAACATCACACCCAGCCCAACCTTGAGCAACATCCAAAAACTGACGCCCGCGGCAGATGGCAAGTACTATCACACTGTGCAAAGTGGTGAAACACTTTCATGGATTGCTGGTTTATATGATGTTTCATTATCCAGCCTGATGGCTTGGAATGGAATGAATAACGAGTCTGTGATTTACAGCGGACAACAACTGCTTCTGCAAGTGACGCCTCCTCCTACGTTGACGCCTGTTTCTACCGCGACAGTGACTCCTACCCTGACGCTTTCTCCGAGCCCATCGGCTACGTTCGCGCCGACGAGTACTCCACTCGTGGAGGAGGCAAAATCTTCGGGCGGAGTAAGTGTAGGGCTTAGTTTAGGTGCGCTATTGCTTGGGATGAGTGGTTTCTTATGGTGGATATTTTCAGGCAAAAGAGGGGAAGTTGAGCATGATGAGGCTGAGGAATAAGAAGGTTAAAGTGAAATGGGCTATCTATAAACAGATAGCCCATTATATTTAGAATAACAGCAGGGTAATTAACAAGCAGGGTTGTAAGGGTCTGCGTTACAGTCTACAGGGGTAGGGACAACGGGAGGAATTGGAGTGTTTGGATCATTTGGGTCTTTTTCTTTGGTAGGCACTGTTTTGGTACAAATAGCACCATCAAAAGAAAAGCTATCCACTTGAACACTATCTACAGTGGTGCCAACTTGTAGAGGGAAGGTTGTGTCTGGTGGCAGGCTACATGACAGCACTTGGTTTCGACTGCCTGCAATTGTGCAATTGACTTTGTAGCCATTGAATATTACCTCTAAGTTCTTACCTGTTAGGTCAGGGATGGGCTCGGACATTGGAAAGTTAATAAAGCCCAAACCCGTATCACAAGCAGAGACGTTCCCAGCCAAGACAGGTTGAAGAATAAGAATATTTGGCTGTGGGATAATAATCTCTTGCCCTGTTTCGGATGGTGTTGCTGTGAATACAGGGGTAGCCGTGATGGTAGGCGTTGGTGAAGGAACGAAATTTTCGATATAAACAACTGTGGTCGCTTTTTCTGTAAGATCCACGGGTCTAAAAGATATAAGGTTATGAGTGCCTACATGAACTTGTACAGTGGCATTACTTGTGACATACCCTAAGGCGAAGTCTTCTGTGGTGATAGTGTGAGTGGATGTGCAACTCATCTCTCTACTACTCACTTTAGAACAGACAGGTGCTGCATCCGCCACATCATTTGTAACCTTATAGCCTGTACTGAAAGAGATGTAATCCTCTCCCACTATCTTATATGTAAAGGTAATCTTTTCTCCCACTGATGTAAAAGTGGAAGGACTTGCGCTGACAGTTAATTTCAGCGTTTCACCTCCATCACACATTCCCCCTGAAAAAAATAGAAAAACAAATGCCAACATTGCTTGAAAAGGGATCTTCATTGATTAAATAAAACTCCTTAGATAATATGAAAGTGACTTGCACATATATGATGCCTTGTTATATATTTGTTGTCAAATACATTAGATTTGGTGTTGAGAAGCAAGAAAAAAGATGTTTAGGTATAGGTTAACTATAGGATGGATATAGGATGACTATAGCAAGAAACGTGTTTTTGACCCTACATATCGGGGCTAGACTGGGAAATAGCAGGTGAGAGAACGTCGAAGGATAGTCGAAGGATGGTCGAAGGAATGCCAAAGGATGACCCTAAAAGGGTTATGCCATATATGGGGGTAGTTTTTAGGGCGTGGGTTCGGGGTGCTTATACTCATCCTATACTCTGCGTAGGCTGTGACGACGTTTTTGATATCCCCAAATGTGGGAGGGCTAGTTTTGGGTAAATTCTCTTTTACCTCTTCAGACTATTACATGATTCTCTAAATACCTCTGAGGAAGAGTTGAGGATAGTAAGCGTTTGTTCTTTTGTAAAGAGACAATAAGAACAAGAGATAGGTTTCTCATCCTTATTTGGATTTACTTAACCAGATTTACATAATCGCAGAATATTTGTTCTGTTATAATGTCATTCTTCTATGAATCTTTTACATTCAAGCATTCCTCTTTCTGTGCCAGCTCCTGGGAGAACAATTCAATCACTTGTTTCATCTTGGGAATCGTCAATTATTGATGTACATAAAGAATTGCTTCTATTCATACGCCATAACAAAAATGAGAGAGAGCTTATTGATTGCTACAATTCCGTATTTACTCCTCTAATACCTCTCCGAGAGTTTAAGTGTTCTTCGGACACTGAAATTCATCTAGCAACTGCTTCTATTATTACTATTTGGATATTAGCGAGACTTAATATAAGTGGAACAAATTTATTAACCTATTCTCAAGCAGAAAAATGGTTTTTTGGAAATAAAGATGAAGAAGATGACTTATTATTTAGCAAGTTTATTCCAAATACGATTGTTCTTAAACTAAACCAAAACAAGTTTGACGTATCATTTCATGAATTATTACCCTATATTCTAGAGCTTTTTGAACTCAGTGCCAACAATACAAGTAAGCCTTTCCAACAGCATAAGAAATCTCAGGGATTATTCTATACACCTTCTGATTTAGCAAGTTTATTCCAAATAC
>DQGV01000441.1 GCA_003524705.1 Anaerolineae bacterium
TCCTTTAAACACTGTCGCTTTAATACTTCAATCGCCTGGATACGCAACTATCATAATAATTTATCTGTTTAATGATGGGCCGCTTTTCGTTGAACTTTCTCATTCATCAGAAATTATTTTAGAATATGTAACACTCTATATAATTCCAAGTATTCCCTTTATTTATTTAGGAGTACTGTTAAACTCTAAGGATAGAAAAACAAAGATTTTCGGAATAAGTCTTTTGATATTTTACGTTTTATTATTAACAACTTTTGGACCGTTCGTTATTGCACTATTATCATAAATGTATTTGGGAATATTACTTCAAAAATATATCCTGCAAGGAAACTAAATGACAACTCCTCATACCCACTCCCCAACCCTACTCAAACCTGCCAAACCTGTTGGCATTATCGGATATGGCGCGTATGTGCCACGATTCCGTTTACCTGCTAAAGAAGTCGCGCGTGTATGGACAGGTAAAAGCGGCGGACTTCCTATCAAAGAGAAAGCTGTACCCGGATTAGATGAAGACGTGATTACCATGTCTATTGAAGCGGCGCGTAATGCTATGAAGCGTGCTCAAATTGACCCAACTGAATTAAGAGCGGTATGGGTCGGAAGTGAGTCACACCCTTACGCGGTAAAACCAACTTCCACCTTAGTCGCTGAAGCGATTGGTGCAGTCCCAAACACGCAAGCCGCAGATTGGGAATTCGCATGCAAAGCCGGCACAGAAGCTTTAGTCGCCGCAATGGGTTTGGTTGGTTCGGGCATGGGTCATTACGCCATGGCAATTGGCATGGATACTGCGCAAGGCAAGCCCGGCGACGCGCTTGAATATACGGCGGGTGCTGGTGGTGGCGCATATATTTTAGGACCTGCTGAAGAGTCACTTGCACAAATTAATTTTTCGTATTCGTTCGTCACCGATACGCCCGATTTTTGGCGACGTGAATATCAAAAATATCCTGAACATGGCATGCGTTTTACGGGCGAGCCTGCTTATTTCAAACACATCACCGAAGCCGCCACGCATTTGATGCAAGCCGCAGGCACAACTGCAAAAGATTACAAGTGGGCGGTCTTTCATCAGCCGAATACAAAATTTCCGCAACGTGTTGCAGGTCAACTTGGTTTTTCGGCGGAACAAATTGAGCCGGGACTTTTAGTACCGGTGATTGGAAATACTTATGCAGGTGCGGCGATGATTGGACTGACCGCGACTCTTGACATCGCTCAACCTGGTGACAGAATCCTCGTCGTTTCTTTTGGAAGTGGAGCTGGTTCTGATGCCTTCGACATCACCGTCACTGACAAAATTACTGGACGTGCAGGTTTGGCTGTCAAAACACAAGAATATATTTCCAGACGAACTGAAATTGATTACGCAACCTATGTTCGTTATCGTGGAAAACTCGCAATGAAATAAAAAACGTAGGGGCACGATATATCGTGCCCCTACAATAGGATAAAACATGACAGAAGTCGTTATTGCAGGAATAGGTCAAACTGAAGTTGGCGAGCATTGGGATATTGGTTTAAGAGATTTAGCTTTTCTCGCCATTCAAAATGCAGTTAAAGATTCAGGCGGGTTAAAACCGCAATCATTATTCGTTGGAAATATGCTCGCGCCGAATCTTTCAAATCAAGCGCATCTCGGTGCATTGCTTGCAGATTATGCTGGTTTGCTTGGCATTGAAGCAGTCACCATCGAAGCCGCAGGTGCATCTGGTGGCGCGGCTTTGCGTCAGGGTTATCTCGCTGTCGCCAGTGGATTTGTAGATGTTGCCTTAGTTGTAGGTGTTGAAAAATTTACAGATAAAGTCGGTTCAAGTGTTGATGCCGCGCTTGCAACAACAGGTGATTCAGATTTTGAATCGATTCAAGGAATGACACCCGCCGCGCAAGCCGCACTCTTAATGAAAAGATATATCCATGAATATGAAACTCCCAAAGATGCTTTCGCGGGCTTTGCGTTAACTGCACATGCAAATGGTGTTGCCAATAAAAACGCGATGTTCAGAAAAGCAATCAAGCCTGAAACGTATGCAAAAGCAGAAATGGTCAGTGACCTGTTGAATATGTTTGATATGGCTCCCAATGCAGATGGCGCCGCCGCGCTTCTCTTAACTCGGGCAGACCTGATTCCATCTGGTCATCAGAATCCACTCGTGAAAATTATCGGCTCCGCCGCATCGTCAGATACCTTGGCATTACATGATAGAAAAGATATGTTGTATTTTGATACTGCGCAAATCTCAGCAGGCAAAGCGATGAAGCAAGCAGGTTTGACGCTAGACAAAATTAACTTCTTTGAATATCACGATACATTTGGAATTTATGCCGCATTACAACTTGAAGCCGTTGGATTTGCTATCAAAGGCAAGGGTTGGAAGTTAGCCGCAGATAATGAAATTGGTTTGAAGGGAAAAATCCCATGCGCGACAATGGGTGGAATGAAAGCACGCGGATTTGCAGGCGGTGCCGCAGGTGTGTATCAGGCAGTGGATGCAGTCACCCAGTTACGAGGTCAGGCTGAAGCGAATCAAATTGAAAATGCAAAAGTTGGTTTGATTCAATCCTTAGGCGGACCGGCATCTACTGCAGTGAGTCATATCTTGCAAAGATTGTAAAATCTTATTGAGCATCAATTGCTAAAATAAAATCTAGAATTCGTTCTTGAAGTTCTGATTCATTTTCAGTCTCGAACAAATCAGTTCCATGTGCTGAGCCTGGATAGGTTTGCCATTCTTTCGGCTCAGCTGCTAAATCAAACAAAGCACGTGTTTGATCTTGCGAAACCACATTATCGTTTTCGGCAGTGATAAATAATTTCGAGATGTTTGTATTAACGTCTGCTGGGAGAATTTCAAAATCAAATTGTGATATTTCAGGTGGAGAGGCAACCACAATGAGCCCATCGGCTTGAGATTCGGCAGCGAGTTTTGCAGAGGCACATCCGCCCAAGCTCGCACCAACAAGAATAATTTTCTTTGCACCATGTGCACGCATGAAATTAATTGCACCACGCAAATCATTCACAAACTTTTTTAATTCAGTTTCGTTGGCGGATCCAGACTCGCGGCAACCATGCCATTGATAAGTCAATGCAGTCATACCGTTTTGAGCAACAATTTCAGCCATGTCTTCCCATCCCCTTTTGCAATTTCCCATCACAGAAAAAATTACAGCAGTATCACCTTCACCATAAAGAGTTCCCTCAATAGTTGCATTGTCAGGAGTAGTAAAGGTTATCCTTGTTTGAGTAGAAGGCGTGGATGTAGGTAAAGTTGGTAAATCAGTTTCAGTCGCAATTACTTCAGTTGCAAATGGTGTTGGCGTTGGCATCGGGCTGTCACAAGCAGTCAGAAGCAGAATCAGGATGAAGGCTTGCACTGAGCCGAGTCGAAGTGTCAAATAAATGAAGCGCATAACTAGTAGTATAGTGTCGCCTCTTTGATAAATCCTCCTACTACAGAAGGGTATTTATGATTTAAGTTGTCTTCCTAAATACGGAATCGTGAGTGCAGAAAGGAAAGCAGCAATTCCAAATAAAGTTACTGGAATAAGCCAATCGGCATTGACTAGAAAACTTTGATACAACAAAATACTTTGAATTTTTATTTTTGCTAACATAATCGGCGGGAGATTTAATACTGTGAAATACAATGCGCCAATACATAATGCAATCACAAAACTTAATACAAAATCATTCCATGTGACGAGTGTTGGTCGCACATCTTTTTGAATGCGCGACATTACATTTGTTGTAATGCTTTGCGGCATTTCTACTAAATCATAAGTTTTGAGTGCATCTTCAATTAATGAATCTTGAGTTAAGCGGTTATCCATGATTCCTCCAAGTGTGCAAGTGACTTGCGAAGCTGTTCCTTTGCACGAAAAATGCCGGTCTTGACAGTACCAAGTGGCAGGTTAAGAGTCGAGGCGATTTCTTCATAAGACATTTCATTTTGATAGCGAAGCGTTATCAAAATTTTATATTGACTATCTAGTTCATCAATGGCTTGATGTAAAAATTTTCTAGTTTCATTTGATTCGATTTCAGAAGCGGGGTTATCAAATTGCGGAATGTCTTCCATTACGTCATCACCCAAATCATTAAGCGATTTTCGTAAATTCGGTAAACGGTTATAGCAAAGGTTTGTGACAATGCGATACAGCCAGGTGCGAAATTGTGATTGACCTTTGAAATTTGGCAAAGCAGTCCATGCTCGTACAAAAGTTTCTTGCGTTAAATCCAATGCTTCGTTTTCATCTTTGACCACACGCAAGGCAAGGTTGTAGACATATTTCTGATGTTCGTTGATGAGCAAAGCAAAGGCATCTTGATTGCCTTTTTGAGCTTGTTGAATGAGTGTCTGTTCGTCGGCAGGCATAGTGGTTCTAAAGAATTAGACAGGGAAAGTTGGAAAAAGTTTCACTTAGACGGAAGACCGTAGACGATGGACGGTAAAGTGATACTGTCTACGGTCAATCGTCCACCGTCCATTTTGAAACTTTTTCTCGATTCTTCTGTCAAATCTAATAGAACATCATACAACAAGGAGTAACAAAATGAAAAGACCCGTAGTAATTGGATTATTGGTAGCGGCACTGGTGTTGGTTTGTGTTGGGATCGGCTCGGTGATTTACTTCGCTAATGGCTTCAACGTCAACAACCCATTTGACACGCTACAAATTCCATCTTCATTAGAAGAAAACGAAACATTAAAGATTGATACAGAGCAACCCGTCAACTTAACGATTGATAGTGATTCAGGTTATGTCACCGTCACTGGCCGGGATGTAGATGAAGTACAAGTCCGCGTCGTCAAAACGGCTTACGACTCGACTCAAGAACGTGCAGATGAAGAAGTCAAAACGATTCAATATACTGTAGAACAAAATGGAAATTCTATTGTTCTTAAGTATGAAATTCCTCGTTCTGTGAACATTCGCAATAAAGTAAACACTGTAGATTTTATTGTCATTGTCCCAAATAACACTAGCGTAGATATTAAAACTAGTTTCGGAGATGTAGATGTCTCAGGACTCAATGGAAGTGTGGTTATCAATGACGATTTCGGTGATGTGAATGTCACCAATGTTGATGGTGCAGTAGAAGCACATAGCAACAGCGGCAGAATTGAACTTCGTTCTGTCAATGCAGGTAGTGGTGATATCAATATCTCAACTGATTTTGGTACTTTGATTTTAGAAAAAGTGAGCGGCAAAGATATTACACTGCAATCAAATAGCGGAAGATTAACCTTAAATGATGTCCGCGCTACTGGTGATATTTTTGGTAAATCTGATTTTGGAAATGTAGAATTTGAAAACGGTTCTGCCGCAAATCTTGAATTAGAAACCAATAGCGGAAAAATCTCTGTCATAAAAGTAAATGTCCGTAACGAGATAATCGTTGATGATGATTTTGGCAATATTGAATTAACCCAAGCCTCAGCCAATTCGTATGATTTGCACACCAACAGCGGTTCTATCACTGTTGACGGTGTAAAAGGAAACGTCAAGGCTTATACAGATTTTGGTGATATTGAA
>DQGV01000380.1:0-2972 GCA_003524705.1 Anaerolineae bacterium
TTCTCGAATGTCAAAATCAAAAACGATTGTTTATCTCGAAGCCTTATTTGCAGTGATTGTTTGGGGAGGGTCTTTTATTGCAACAAAAATTGCAGTTGAACAAATCTCCCCTGTTTCAGTTGTATGGATGCGATTCGCAATGGGAATTCCAATTTTATTGTTTGCAGTTTTTGCACGCAAACAATTTGCATTTCCAAAAGGAAATGAATGGGCATATTTCGCATTGCTCGGCTTTTTAGGAATTTCATTTCATCAATGGTTGCAATCAAATGGTTTACAAACTTCACAAGCCACCACCACAGCATGGATTGTGGCATCGTCGCCCGTTTTTATTTCTATTTTGGCTTGGTTAATTTTAAAAGAAAAACTTTCTTTTATTCAAATTGCAGGCATCGTGCTTGCGATGCTTGGTGTTTTGGTTGTAGTAAGCAAAGGTGAATTCGCATCTATTGCACTTGGCAACTTTGGAACGATTGGGGATTTTTTAATTTTGATTAGTGCACTTAATTGGGCAGTCTTTTCCATTCTTTCAAGGCGCGGGTTTCAAACGCATCCATCTACCCGATTAACTTTTTGGGTGATGACTCTCGGCTGGTTAATCACAACAGTTGCATTTGTTGCAGGCAAAAATTATACAGAAGTCACATTGCTTGATTCGCGTGGTTGGTGGGCAATGATTTTTCTTGGTATATTCACAACAGGCTTGGCATACATCGCATGGTTTGATGTGTTAAGTCAATTACCCGCCGCGCAATCAAGTGCATTTCTTTTTCTTGAACCACCTGCTAGTATGATTGTGGCGGCAATTGTTTTATTTGAAAAAATTACATGGGCTTCCATTATTGGTGGCGTTGTGATTATCTTAGGTGTTTGGTTGGTGAATAAAAAATGAAATCAAGAACAACAACTGGCGCAAGCATTGATAAAACAGAAAAAGGATATATATTAAAAATCCCATCTGGAGATTCGTCCGCTTATCGTTTCGCACAGATTGATGATTACTTTGGACTCGCTCGAAAAAATTTTCCGCATCACTCGCTGACCTTGAGCCTGCGTGCTAGAACCTCAGCCTCATCATTATCTGGGACTTGGGGATTCGGCTTATGGAATGACCCATTTGGAATGAGTCTCGGCTTTGGCGGAAATAAATTCCGCTTACCGACATTACCCAATGCGGCTTGGTTTTTCGGCGCATCGAAAGAAAATTATTTATCATTTCAATATGATTACCCCGCCAATGGATTCATTGCCCAAAGTTTTCGTTCGCCAAAGTTTCATCCGTATTTAATTTTGGCTGGGTTAGCATTTCCATTTAGAAAAATACAAACCCGTAGATATTTATCCGAAGTGATTGTGGAAGATTCATTTGCTCTCAATGTAGACCCAACTCAATGGCATGCGTATAAACTTGAATGGAATCAAAAAGGTGTTATATGGTATGCAGATGATAATAAATTTTTTGAATCAACTGTAAGCCCAAAACCACCTTTGGGATTGGTCATTTGGATTGATAATCAATTCGCATCCTTCACCCCTGATGGGAAATTATCTTTTGGTGTTTTGGAAAATCAAGAATCGTGGTTAGAAATTGCAGACTTAATGATGAGTTAAATTTGCAGGAACACAGCGAGCCAATTTATGATTTTGGCTATTAATCGTTTCGCTGTGTCCCTACCTTAAACTAGAACAAACCTGTCCAAAAAGTTGGGAAGAAACCTTTTATCAAAGCATCGGCAATCAAACCGAGAATTAAATATCCGCCGAATTGACGGTTATGTTGAAATGCAAACCCTGAAAACCAAACGGGCCAAAACGCTTTGGCAATTTCTGGCGCTTCGGCTGGTTTGGGATGATTCAAAACTTTGATCACGGCTAAGGCTTCTTTGTATGCTAAGAAGACAATCAACATAATAGGCGTGAAAAAGCCATCTAAAATTAAAAATAATGTAACTGCATAAATCAAGACGATAGCAACTTGGTCAACACGACGGGCAAACTTCTCACCCACACGCACTGGAAATGTACCAACACCTTTGGCTTTGTCATCATCATGTTTATCAATATGCTTGGCGACGTTGATGCTAGCAACACTTAATCCAAATGGCACGCCAGCGAGTGCTACCTTCCAATCCCAAACACCTGATAAAACAAAATACACACCGCCAATCAAAATCGGTCCCCAAATTAGGAAAATAGAAAATTCGCCAAGTCCCCAATATTTGAAGGGATAAGTGTAAGCAAGTAATGTCACAGCACCGACTGCAAATAAAATAATCGTCGTGCTTGAAAAACCTGTGTAATAAAGTGCATAAATTCCTGAAAGCGTGGCTAAAAATCCGCTGACTAAAAACCAACGAATCGAAGTGGCTTTATCCCAAAAATTTTGCACAAGTGGATGCACACCATATTGCGAACGGAAATAATTATCTTTATCTACACCGCGAGAAAAATCGGTGTAATCATTGAGAATGTTATTCGTGCCATGAGCAATGAATAAACCAAGAGTCACTATCAGAAACGGCACCCAGCTAAAATATCCATCACGAGCCGCCAGAATTCCTGCAATCACACATGAATACACAGTGACAAGAGTCACAGCAGAACGAGTCGCAATCAACCATTTGGAAACAACATCTAATGCGTCCCATTCTTTTTTATCATCCATTTTTATTAATTGCCACGAGGCCTTGCGCCACATGCTAAAATTGATATTCATAATTTCTCCTTTTGTAATTTAAAAATTATACTACCGTTTGTGAAATATGATACAATGCGAATCGGAGAATAAAAATGAAAGAAACCAAGCAAGAATATATCCCCGCTTTAAGTTTTCGATTCCTCACCCCCTTTTATGATTTCATTCAAAAATATATTGTGCGCGATGTGCGTTATAAAACTTTATTGATTCAGCAAGCAAACATTCAAGCAGGTCATAAAGTTTTGGATTTAGGTTGTGGCACTGGCACGCTTGC
>DQGV01000380.1:3269-3711 GCA_003524705.1 Anaerolineae bacterium
TGATGCAGATGTGTTTGGTTTGGATGCTGACCCCGAAATGTTAGGTGTTGCCAAACAAAAAGCAGATGAAAAACACGCTTCAGTCACATTTGACACAGGTTTCACTAACGAGTTGCCTTATCCTGATGCGACATTTGACCGTGTAATGTCAAGCATTATGATTCACCATTTGAAAACACCTGACAAAATTAAGACTGCACAAGAAATTTTTCGTGTGCTGAAACCCGGTGGTGAATTACACATCATTGACTTTGGTAAACCTTACACATTGTATGGGAAATTATTAGGTCCGTTTTTATATCGCTTTGAAGAAGCTAACGATAATATTGCTGGTGATTTACCCAAAATTTTCGGTGACCCCGGACTAAAAACTGAAATCGTGGGTCACTTCTGGACGTTCTTTGGTGATTTGGCTTTTCTCAAGGGAAAAAAGATTTAGCCA
>DQGV01000313.1 GCA_003524705.1 Anaerolineae bacterium
AGAAATTTCAACGCGGGCGATGTGTCGGTTACCACCTGTAGCCGCATAGCCAGAAACAGTTACAAGTCCAGAAGTGAGGCGTCCATTTTCTTCAGGCGAGCAAATCACCGAAGTCACATTCATTTCACCCAGCATCAAGCCATCATCCCATTTCACATTTTCAGCGTTTGTATTTGAATCAAACAAACGATACGCAGTGCGTTGAAAATAATTTTGCGAAGGTTCATCCGAAATAATAATTTGATTGAGCCACTTCACACTGCGCGCGCCGATATAACCAGGCACCACCACACGCAACGGAAACCCGTTAGTAGAAGGCAACAGCTCGCCGTTCATTTCATAAGCAAGGATAACTTCATCGTGCATTGCTTTTGCAAATGGAATCGAACCACCGAAATTAAATCTTTTCCCAAGACGTTCGGTTTCATCCAAACCTTGAAATTGCACATGCAGATTTTTCGCTTCTTTTTCCACGCCGATAGTTTTTAGCACATCTTTTAGTTTTATCCCCGCCCACACCGCGTGACTAATCGCCTCCACATTCCACGGCAATTCATGCGGAATTTCTTTTATCGCCATCAATTCTTGACGGCGATTGCCCGCACATTGCAACGTGGCAGAGATTTCGACCCGTTCAAAGTTATTTTTAATTTCATCTAATGTGAAAGAAATTGTTTTATTTTTATATTGAATATTCAAACGAAATGTATTTACATCCACCTGTGGCACATCACCATGGTTGCGGACAAAAAATAAATTCGTCGGTGTAACGTGATTTTGAGTTAAGAGATTTAATGGCGCACCACCATTAAATGGGTTTTCACAGCGCACCACAAAGTTTTCGTGTTTATCAAACGGAGTTTTACTCAACTTCAATAACCTCAACCTCATCTGTAATTTCAATTACATCTCTCAAAGTTGCATATACTGAACAGTATTTTTCTTCACTGAGTTTTATGGCTTTGTGAGCTTTTTCAATATCAATATTTTTTCCAATGATTTGATATTTCAAATGAATCTTGCGAAACTTCCACGGTGGCGTATCATCTTGCGTGTGTTCGGCTGTGATATTTACTTCGCGTAAATCTTGTCGTTGTTTAATTAAAATTTCAACCACATCATGCACTGAACAGCCCATCAAAGACATCGGCAATAAATCTGATGCACTGACATTCCGAATTTGATTCCCACTGCTATCTTCTAATGTTCTTTTGTCTTGCGGATTCCAATATAAGCGAGTTTGTTTTGTAGCCATGTTTTGAGTATAGCATTAAGGTGCAGTCCAAGGGATTTCTACAGGTCCAGCATAACCATGTTTCTCTACAAGGTAAATGACTCCATGCGAAGGTTCTGAACAACCTGCTTCATCTTCTATCACAATATCATCATCCCAAACAAATTTTGCCTCGAAGGTCAATTCACTGTTTTTACAAGTCCAGAGTTCTAACAGATAACGTGCACTATTGGGGCTTTCAATTTCACCATCAGGTAAAATATATTCATCCCAATAAATAGCAATTCGAGTTCTATCTGCAGTGCGGGCGGTGTAAACATTTTGTGGGAGGGGCCATATAAACGAAAGCGGAAGCCCAACCTCCCCTGGATACAAAACTTTGAGATTATCTACGTTCCCATCTAAAGTAATTTGATTTAGATTAACCCAGCAGTTTCCTTCATATCCATTACCTTGCACATAACCCCATTCTGAATGAATATCTTTGCCATAAACAGTTAGATTAAGACCTTCAATGAATCCGTAACGATATAGGAAATATTGACCAGGTCCGTGATTGCACGAGAGATGTTCAGCAACGATTGCGTTCATAATCACAGGTTCAGGAGTTAAGGTCTGTGTAGGAATTTGTGTGAGTGTTGCAGTTGCGACGGATTCTACAGTTGGGGTAAGTGTAGAAGTTGTTACAGGTTCAAAAGTCAAAGTTGCTGTTAATGTAGAAGCGGGTGTAGGAGTAGGAATAGGTTGCGGTTCAGAAAATCTCAAAACAAAGAATCCAATACCTAGTAGTGTGATTAAAACGATAAAAAACGTGAAAACTAATTTGTTAAAACTTTTCTTAGACGTGGTGGATGTAAAAGTACCAAATGAGATATTGATGTAGTTTTTATCACCAACGATTTTTAAGTATGTAATCTGAAGTTGAGCAAAACGAGTATCCTGATTGAGTGCAAATGTTTTTAGTTGAATTGCACTATCAGCAGGCATATCTACAAACACATGCACGCTACCTGCAACAACATTTGCAATTTTTAATTGAGAGGTATCTGTATCTGTAAGTTTAGAGATAAATGCAAGTAATTCGGCTTGTTTTTCAGCAGTGAAAGCAGAGATGTCAATTCCTTGAATGACTAACTCGGCTTGTTTGTTTTCATCAGGTTTCGTTTTTTTTTGATGTGGCTTTAAGGCTTCAATTAATTGTTCTGCAGATTTTTCAAAACCAAGCAATGGAAAGTTGATAAATTGCAACCCCGCCAGTTGATAACGAATTTCAGCAGGCAAACGGACAACTTCTAGCATAACAACATAAATAGGTTTACCAGAATCTTGTGAGAGGATAATTTCTTTATGTACATTTTTTGAGGCGATAGAATTGGATGACATGATAAAGACGAAAGCATCACAATTATCTATCGCTTCTACAATTTCTTTCCGCCATGAGTTGCCCACTTTGATTGATTCACGGTCAATCCAAGTATCTATGCCAGCTTGTTGCAAAGAGGTGGCAAACTTATCTACAACTTCTAGGTCATTTCTGGAATAACTGATAAAAATTTTGCCCATAGAATAATCCTAAATATTAATTTGCTATATTGTTATGTTTTAGTATAGCATTGAAATTAAGATAAGATAGATTACAAATCTTATTTACAAGGAAAACAAATGCAACCTATTTATTTTATTATTCTTATCGGTTTAATTGGCGGAATTGCCATTGGATTTCAAAGCCCGATGGCGAGCATGATTAGTCAACGCTTGGGCGTGTTGGAAAGTGTATTTATCATCCATGCAGGTGGAGCGGTTGGGGCGTTAATTCCCATGCTGATATTTGGAAACAAGTTGACCGAGTGGCGAAGCGTTCCATCCTTTACATTGTTCGCAGGTTTATTTGGTCTCGTCGTCATCTATGCCATGAGTTTTATGATTCCACGAATCGGAATTGCAGGCGCATTGATTACGTTATTAGCAGGTCAATTGTTGATTGGTTCGCTTCTTGACCATTTCGGCTTGCTCGGTGCGATGCACAGACCTTTTGATTTCACCCGCGCTTTCGGACTTTCGATTGTAATGCTTGGCGTTTGGCTGACGGTTAAATAATTTTATTCTTTCGTCACAATGTATTGATGAATCAAATGGGCATAGCGGTTTTGCAAACGGATGAAATGATTTTGAATCGCATCCGCTTCTGAACCTTCAAGCACAAGGTATCGTCCTTTTTCTACACCTTCGCGTGCAATTTCACGACAAACTGCTTCGGTGATTAACTCTGCTAACAATACTTGACCCTGCATAGTTGTATCGAGGCGATTGGTATCATCCAAATAAATTTTGACAGAC
>DQGV01000312.1:0-235 GCA_003524705.1 Anaerolineae bacterium
AGGAAAGTTGAGAAGTGAATTCCCTACTTGTTCAAATAATGAAAACCCTATACCTATAGAAAACAGAATGACAATTAAGATGACAAGTATTTGTAGTGCTCTAACTGGCTGATGATTCCAAGCATATGAAAAGGTGATGATAAAAAATAAGATGCCGAGGGGGTCAAAAAATGTGAGGTAATTGGAAAAGCAAAATACACAGCTATAACTTTCATATTGGCTTGCCAATGCCGCC
>DQGV01000312.1:578-6564 GCA_003524705.1 Anaerolineae bacterium
TTCCACTTAGAAAGAGGCGGGAAGAGTATCAAAGCAAAGAGGCTTCCGACAATTGGAATAAAATGATAACGAATACCTTGAAAAAAAGAATTCAGGCGATTCCAAACATCAATGTTGGGGTCCCATATCGGAACTGATTCACCGGGGATGCGAAATGTGTTTAGAAATGGGGTTAAAGATTCAGGAAGCCATGGAGTCCAAATGACAAGAATACGGGGCCAGTAATATATGTGGACAATTAAAAAAACAAAGGAAGTAATGAGTAATGCCCATAAACCTTTTTGTTTACCATGTTGCCAGAAAATATATAAAACAAATAGTGGCAAAATCAAAATCATATTCTGACGGGTTAACACTGCTAAAGCAGAAATAATGGAAGCCAGAATAATTTGCCATATAGGTCGTTTCTCATCCAAAATGAAAACACAAATCCATGCAAGCATACAGGCGATGATAACTTCGCTCACTGCACGGGCATGCAGTTTGATAATCATGGGGCTGAGTGTAAAAATCCAAACTGCACCTGTGGCAATCCAATTACCTGCCCAACGGCGTGAAGTTATCCAAACCCCAAGTACTGTAAGAAAACCAAGAAATATGGAAAAATATCTTCCGGTGCGCAAGCCTGCTCCAAAAAGATATTCAGCAAACCCGGGGATTAAGAATGCAAATGGTGCTTTATTCGTTAGTGGACCATACGGTTCAAACGGTTCATAGACTCCTCGAAGATAAAAAATTCCTTTGATTAGATATGAACCTTCATCTAAACTGCTAGGAGTAGTATGTGCATATATAAATGCTTGTATTAAATATAGAATTGCCCCCAAACCCGCTAATACAAACGGCAACAATGAAGGCAATTTTATATTGTTTATGAATTTCAATTTCATTTTTTGATGATGCAAAATTACTGTTTTTTCAGGCGTTCTAAGTCCGCATCTACCATCATTTTGACAAGTCCCTCAAATGAAACAGAGGGTGTCCACTTTAATTTTGTTTTCGCTTTGGTAGGGTCAGAAATTAATAAATCTACTTCGGCAGGGCGGTAGAATTTTTCATCCACAACTACAAAATCTTTATAATCTAAGCCGACATGTGAAAAAGCAATTTCACAAAATTCTCGGACGGCATGCGTTTCACCTGTACCAATGACGTAATTATCTGGTGTCTCTTGTTGAAGCATTAGCCACATGGCTTGCACATAATCACCAGCAAAACCCCAATCACGTTGTGCTTCTAAATTACCAAGCCGAAGTTCTTTCGCTAAACCGAGTTTAATTTTGGCAACTGTGCTTGAAATTTTACGGGTCACAAACTCTAAGCCACGACGTGGACTTTCATGATTAAACAAAATTCCAGAAGTTGCAAAGATATCAAAAGACTCACGATAGTTTACAGTAATCCAATGACCATACACTTTAGCCACACCATACGGGCTACGTGGGTAAAAGGGGGTTTCTTCTCTTTGAGGTACTTCTAAGACCTTACCAAACATTTCGCTGGAAGAGGCTTGATAAAAACGAATCTTTGGATTCACAAAACGAATTGCTTCTAAGATACGGGTTACACCTAAACCCGTTACATCGCCAGTAAGTGCTGGTTGCCCCCATGAGGTTGGCACAAAAGATTGCGCCGCCAAGTTATAAACTTCTGTAGGTTCATACTCTTCCATTAAAGCAAGCAATGAACCTTGATCTTGCAGGTCTCCTTGAACAATAGTGATATCGTCTAAAAGGTGTTGAATACGTTCATTATTAACCGTACTAGAACGACGTGCCACACCAATTACTTTATATCCTTTTTCTAATAATAACTCTGCCAGATACGAACCGTCTTGCCCAGTAATCCCTGTCACAATTGCTGTAGGCATATATGATCTCCTCATTCAAAATTCAGTCGCTGAATTATACACGAAATTTAGCACGTTCGTTGGCATCGCGCCAAATGCCCCACCCAACTATCAAACCCCATGCGCCGAGAATAATCGCAACCATTTGTTGAAATGGCAATTCAACTCCAATATACACATATCTTTCCAAATACCAGTTCCCGAATACTAACACTAACACCAACTCCATCAACACCACACGTGGCAACCAAGCATTTTTCGTTTCACGCCACCATACCCAAACATGCCCCGCCAAAATTGCCTGCCACAAAAACAAAATGGTACGATAACGCGGATTATCCCATTGGTCGCCACCACCGCGTAAGGCTGTGAAAAGAATCCAAGCCATGATGATAAAACTCAACCACAAGATAATTTTGCGCCTCTTAACATCGGGGAAAGTTGCTCCCACCAGCGGAGACAGAATCATTAAGGGAATCATTGCATACCAACCGACTGCTCGTAAAATTCCAATCACCTTCCATACAATCGTTGTTGGGTAAATTAAAATAGCAGGTAAAACAGGTTGAAGAAAACCATAAATCATCACAAATGGCATTTGCATCCACGAGGGCATTTCATCAAATAATTTTTGTACCCAACCTGAACCTTCTTCTATTTTAAAGACATTCCATTTCAATGATTCGCGCACGAAATTATTAATCACATCCAACGGCGAGTTGCCCGTTAAACTGCCACGCTGTAAAGCAGACGATAAAATAATTAATCCAAATATAAAAATAATAATAGCACTTGCAATCATCCACCATGAAACTTGACCACGTCCACTATCGAAGTAATACCAGCCTGCTAAGATGATTAAAGTTATTAAAGCAATGGAAGGCGAAACCAATAACATGCCTACAATGCCAAGAGCTAACCATAATAAAGATTTTTTATCTTTATTATTTTGCCAATCTATAAATCCCCACAATACAAACGCGCTAAACGCCAGCAGATACGGCTCACGCATGGCGCTTCCCCCTAGTAAGATGCTTTCGGGATACAGAGCAAATATCCACGTAGAGGCAGAAGCGATTTTTTCATCCCATTGTAAAGACATGGATTTCCATAAAAATGGAACACCAAGTGCGCCCATCAAAGCAGAAATTACAACCAAAAGCAAAATGCGATGTGCATCCGGTGAAAGATAGCGATAAATAAATGCACTGAATGCAAGCAAGCCGCCATATTGGTCGTAAGCATATTTTTGTTGAAAGGCATTAAGAATGGGGCGGTCTGATGTTGCTAACTCCCAAGCCTGAGTATCGCGCCGACGTGCATCGGTGTAGACAAAACCAGATTGGTCATCAACATCGTCATAGCCATTGATAGGAAGGATTAAAAAGGTTGCTACTCCACCTATAAATCTCAATAGGAATGCGAGAGTAACTATCCACGTCAATTGTTTACCGCCATTTGCCCAGACAGTTGATGCCGTAAGAATTAAAAATGAAAGAAGAAAAAGGAAAGAAAAAGAAAGCCAGCTGATGAACCAATGACCACCTTGAACAGCCGATAAAATTGCGCCTAAAATAAGTGCAGATGGAATCATCCAGTAAAAATCTTTACGAGTGACAGTTTGCATATTTATACTTTTACCATGAAATTGAAAACTACTGACAGTTTATTTGATAGATTTGTGCATTTGGAAGGTTAAAGATTAAATGATACCAATTTGATTGACTTTGCAATTGAGCATTATTAAAACTTTGCGGCATACTGCCGACATAAATATAACTAATCTGTTGCGCACAAAGCTCAGAATGTGTCTGTGATGTTTCAAATGTCAGATCTGCTGAAGCCAGCAAGGTAAATCTTGAAGTGAATGGGGTAATCCAAATGCCTGCATCTGCACCTGTAAGAGATTGAGTAGATTCAAACGATGTGACGTATAAACGACTAGAGGCAATTAATATTTTGGAATCCATTGGGAGATTATGTTCTATCCATGTAATAGCGAACAAATCATCTTGGTTGACAAGATTACAACAATCGGATGGATAGAAAGAATAATTGTATTTGGCATTAACTAGTAAGAGGCTGATCAGTGCAAAAGAAATAAACAATTTTGTTTTGGGAAATTCTTGTAGAAATCTAGTTATGCTTGAAAACCCTAGACCCGCAATGATAGAAAGTGGAAAGTAGATAAGCATTTGTACGAAGGGTCTGTCGAGCAAAGTTTGTGTTCCGTACTGAAAAAAAGAAACAGGAAAGAATAGTAGAAAAGCAAAAAGACAAATTGAGGTAAGTAGGAAAAAAACTAAGTTTGGAAAAGATTTGATAGAGAAGGGGATGAAAAATAAAACTAGAATCAAAGCCCATAAATCGCGTTGGGTGTAACCAGTTATAAGAGGAAATAAAACGGGGTTTTGAACAATACAATAAATTTCAATTCCCAAAATGATAAAAAGAAATATGAAAGAAAAATATTGGGAACGAATTGATAATTTGTGTATATAACAAGAAATGAAAAAAGCAGTGATGAATAAGGCAAACACAATCAGAGTACGTGTATGAATTGAAGCAGTGATTAATAAAGATAAAACAAAGAGCCAATAAAGTTTTTGTTTGGGTATAGAGGGATGTTTAATGAAAATATAACCCAAGCAAAAAACAAATTGAAAACCAACCAAACTTAAAAGAGCGGGGTATTTTCCCCAGTTGATTAAATGGGCGGGCATGTGAAATCCAAAGGCAGCGATGAGGCAGGTAAAAAATGCAACTGTATTTGATTGTGTGATTTGTTTGAGCAGGAAGAAGAAAGAAATTGGCAAAATGGTTAATATCATTTGCCCAAAAACAAGCATAAAGCTTATTTCGTTGAATTGAAAAAGATGAATTAAAGAGGCGCTTAAGAAATGGTAGCCGAGATGGTAATAATTGTATTGAAACAATGAAGATGATTTGTTTTCATAAATATTTATGATGTTTTGAATATTTCGGTAATGTTCAGCAGAGTCAAAATACGAGGGGAAAATAACTTGTTCTAAAAATGCGAGGCGTAAGAAAAGAGAAATTAATAGAAATAAAAGTAAACACAAAACAACTAAAGATATTCTCTTAATTTTAATAAAGAAAAATGGAATGACAAAAATAAGGATTGAAATAATACTTGCAATTATTTCCCCAAGCAAAATATTGATTAAGAAATATATCCCTGCCCAAGCAAAAACTGGAAATACCCAACCTGATAAAGATAGTGCAAAGTTTTCATCATCGCTAAAATTATTAACAAAAACATTAGAGAATATTTTTTGCATCACGATTTGTCCCCAAATGATGGCAAGCAAAATAAAAAGTATTATCCAGAAATGATTCTGAAAATTTGAGAAACCGTCTGACAAAATGTTAATCATTTATGGGTAGCTGGGATATGAAACTTCAGGTGTTGGCGTGCGGTTTAACGGTGTTTGGGTTGTGACAGATGTTGAGGTTGGAGAAGCAGTTGGCATTTTGGTTTGAGGCGATTTGTTATCATCATCTTCTTGAGGCGAGATATAAATCGCTTTTATGAGGAATATTCCTTGCGCAATGACTTGATAACTTTCGGTGGAGGTGATGTGAATTTCGACACGTTCTCCTAATAGAAGCGCATCGCCTTGGCAGACAACTGTTGACGAGCCTTCGTTTTTGTTACACACGTAAATCATTTCGTCTGTGGCGCGGATGATTCTTAAATAAAATTCTGGAAATTCATCATCTGGGATAAAAAGATTGATGATGGCATTTCCATAACTATCACGCCCAAAGTTTAAGAGACATAATTCTTTTGGGTTTGTTCCACAATACTGAACAGTGAGATATGACTCAGGTGTGGCTTCTTCGGTTGTTGATGAAGGCGCGAAGAATAAAACTGAGGCAATGCAAATTGATAATCCAACCAACAAAATAAGCACAACGAATATCAGTAGTATTTTTTGATTAGAAGTTAACTTTGAAAGCATGTGAAAATTCTACCACCACAAGATTTTAGATTCTTATATAATAAACTCCTTCCGACCGAAATCTTTGCCACAGAGTGCACAGAGGTCTTTGAGAAAAGATTTTTAAGACTCATTTTTCTCTGCGGTCTCTGTGGCTAATGAATTTACTTAT
>DQGV01000400.1:0-699 GCA_003524705.1 Anaerolineae bacterium
TTATTTACATCAAGAGACATGTTTTATAAAAAGATGCGTCATGTTTTTGTTTAATAGTCAGGAATGAAATCTTTTTTGACGACGGCTTTTTTACCGGGCACTGGGCGAATGTGTTCAGAATTTAATGGATACCATAAAATTCTATCTGGCACCATCCAACCATCGGTTAAGAAAACATTCGAGCGAAATTGCACCGCTACCATTTTATTATCTACTTGGACAACAATGCCTTTAATCCATCCGCGAATACGTTCACGGCTTTTTTCATGGTCACAAAACACTTCCACATTATCACCCACTTCAAAAGCATGTTCAGCGGCGGGTGCTTTCATAAACGTGAATTGCGTGGCTGTACGAATCACAGGTTCAGCTGGGCGAACCACACGGCGTACCACTGGCATGGCTGGGCGTTTTGCTGGCGCAGATGAAGAGGATGACATCATTTGGCGTGTCACTTCTTCCATCGTTTGTGTCGGCAACTTTTCCAGCGACTTCATCACTGGCTTTGTTGCAATCGTTTTATTCATCTTTGCAATACGATGTTTCTTTACAGGTTTCGATTTTTTTGCAACGGCTTTTACTTTTGATTTCGCCTTTATCACTGGCTTGCGAATCGGCTTTGCTTTTGCCCTTAATTTTTTTTAATTTTTTTTTTTTTTTGTTTTTTTTTTTTTTTTTTTTTCTTCCATTTTTTTTTTT
>DQGV01000400.1:825-10281 GCA_003524705.1 Anaerolineae bacterium
GGCTTGCGAATCGGCTTGGCTTTCGCCTTAACTTTTTTTGACTTCAATGCTGGCTTCGATTTAACTTTTGATTTTTTTACTGCCATTTTTTACATCCTATCTTTCAATTTGATTCTTGCCCGCCTCGTTCTCAGGGAGACTTGCTTCTAATTTTTTACATTTTTTGTAGGGGCACGATAAAGTGCCACAAAGTGGTATATCGTGCCCCTACAACATTTATTATTTCGACAATTTATCTTGTATCGCTTGTTGGAATCTTTCTCTTACACCTTCAAACGGAATGCGTTGCATGATGGGGTCAAAGAAACCTTCTACAACAAGTTGTTCTGCTTCTTTTTGCGGAATACCACGAGACTTCAAATAGAAAAGTGGTTCTTGTTCCAATTTACCAACCGTTGCACCATGTGTACAGCGGACATCATCCGCAAGGATTTCCAAACCGGGGATTGAATCCGCACGAGCTTGGTCATCTAAAACTAAATTTCGATTGGCTTGATAACCATCAGTTTTTTGTGCGCCAGGTGCGACATAAATCATGCCTTGCCACACCGAGCGACTCTTTCCTTTTAATGCACCTTTGAATAACAAGTCACTGGTGCAGTGTGGCGCATAATGATTTTGTTGAGTGTCATGGTCAAGGTGTTGTGTGCCGTCTGTGAAATAAAAACCAGACATTCTGCCTTGTGCACCTTCACCGGCTAAATCTAAGTCAGAGAAGTTTTTGGTGAGACGTGAACCGACTGCACCAAAAATCCAGTCTAAATTGCCGCCACGTTCTACGCGAGCGCGTTCATGTGAAAAATTCCAGACGTGCCTGCCCCAAGATTGCAATTCGACGAATCTCAAATTGGCATTTTCACCGACGTGAATTTCAACAATGCCTGAATGCATGGCTGGCGTAGATTCTTCTGGAGATGCGGCTTCGTGAACATAAGTGACAGATGCACCTGCTTCCACAAATACAATCAAATGTGAGAAATGAGCAAGGTTTGCACCCGGTCCCCACAAGACTGAGTGAAGAGGAGTTTCTACTTGAACATTTTTTGGCACATATAACAAAACGCCGTTTTGTGCTAAAGCAGAAGTGAGTGCGGCAAATTTTCCGCTATCCGCTTTGACGATTTGACCGATTAACTTTTTGAGTAAATCAGAATGATTCTTTTCAGCGGTGCGGAAGTCTGTGAAAATTACACCTTGTTTTACAAGTGATTCATCCAATTGAATTTGTGAACCACCGGGCAGTAACGTGATTTGTCCGCCATGTTGTTCGCCAGTTAATGGCTTGAGTAAATAATCTGGCACTACAGGCAAATCTTCATACGCATCATCTTGCGGAATTTTGAAATCCGATGCGGGTAATAATCTAATGTCGGTACGGCGCCAAGCTTCATCTGTTGTAACGGGAAGAGAAAGCTTCTTAAACGAATCCCAGGCTGAGGCACGGAAAGAAGCGAGTCCGTTTGCGGAAGGGACATCTGCTTGGGTGAAAGAAAAATCTTTCGCGGCAGAGTCACTTCGTCTAGTTCTTGATACTGTAACTTTTGGTTTTTCTTGCATTACCCAATACTTCCTTCCATTTGTAATGCAATCAAGCGATTCATTTCGACTGCGTATTCCATTGGTAATTCTTTGACGAGCGGTTCAATGAAACCTGAAACAACCATAGTGGTGGCTTCTTCTTCACTGAGACCGCGTGACATTAAGTAAAAGAGTTGTTCTTCACCAACTTTTGAAACGGATGCTTCGTGACCAATGGTGACATCATCTTCATCAATTTCAATGTAGGGATATGTATCGGAGCGGGACTTTGGATCTAACAAAAGTGCATCACAAACCACATTGGATTTGACACCTTTCGCACCTTTGTAAACTTTCAACAAACCGCGATACGAAGCACGTCCACCAGATTTGCTGATGGACTTGGATGTGATTTTGCTGGTTGTGTTCGGAGCAAAATGCACCATCTTTGAACCCGCATCTTGAATTTGACCTGAACCTGCGAATGCCATCGAAAGCATTTCGCCATGTGCACCGGGTTCCATCAAATAGCAAGATGGATATTTCATCGTAACTTTACTGCCGATGTTCGCATCTACCCATTCATGGGTTGCGTTTTCAAATACTTTGGCGCGTTGCGTTACTAAGTTATATACATTGGTTGACCAGTTTTGAATGGTTGAATAACGAGAACGTGCACCTTTTTTGACGATAATTTCAATCACACCAGAGTGGAATGAATCGGTTGTATATTGAGGAGCGGTACAACCTTCCACATAATGAACGGATGCGTCTTCATCTACAATAATCAATGTGCGTTCAAATTGACCCACATTGGCAGTGTTCAAACGGAAATATGCTTGTAAAGGCAAATCAACTTTTACGCCTTTAGGCACATACACAAATGAACCACCAGACCAAACGGCTGAGTTCAATGCCGCGAATTTATTATCTTCAATCGGAATCACTGTTCCAAAATATTCTTTGAACAAATCAGGATGTTGGCGTAAACCATCTTCAATCGAAAGAAAAATCACACCTTGTTTTTCAAGATGTTCTTGAATAGAGTGATACACCATTTCCGATTCATATTGTGCGCCTAAGCCTGCCAAAAATTTTTGTTCGGCTTCTGGCACGCCCAATTTTTCAAACGTGCGCTTAATATCATCAGGAACATCGTCCCATGATTTTTCTTGTTTCTCAGTCGGCTTGACGTAATAATAAATATTATCCAAATCAAGCGTGCCCAAATCAGGTCCCCAATTTGGCATCGGGCGTGCAAGAAAATGCTCTAACGCTTTCAAACGAAATTCAAGCATCCATTGTGGCTCGCCTTTCATGCGCGAAATATTTTCAACCACTTCACGGCTCAAACCTTTTTCAGATTTGAACGTGTAATTATCGTCACGGTCATGAAAACCGTATTTATAATCACCAATTTCTTCTAGGATTTTTGTATCTTCAGACATGTGATTCACCATTCTTTAGATGACGAGCCGCTTCATACTTGACTTGTCACCTGCTACTAGTAGTCAACAGTTTCTTACGCCGCAACATCTTCCGCTTTTTCGCGCAACCAGTCATACCCATGTTCTTCGAGATGAAGCGCGAGTTCTGGTCCACCAGATTCCACAATGCGCCCACCCATCATCACATGCACGAAATGCGGTTTGATGTAATTCAACAGGCGTTGATAATGTGTAATGACCAACACACCAAGTTCACTTCCAGAAAGAGCGTTTACTCCCTCTGAAACAACGCGAAGGGCATCAATATCTAAACCTGAATCGGTTTCATCTAAAATAGCAATTTCTGGTTTAAGAGTTGCCATTTGTAAAATCTCAGCACGCTTCTTTTCACCACCAGAAAAACCATCATTCAAATAGCGACCTGCAAAATTATGGTCCATCTTGAGCATGTCCATCTTTTCTTTTAACATCTTACGAAATTCAGGAATGGGCATGCCTTTATCATCAGGGTTTTCTGCACGGCGGCGAGAATTGATGGCTGAACGCAAAAAGTTTGCAACCGTTACCCCGGGAATAGCAACGGGATATTGAAACGCCAAAAAGATGCCAGCCCGAGAGCGTTCATCTGGCTCAAGTTCCAAAACATTTTGACCTTTGAAAATGATTTCACCTTGGGTGACGGTGTAATTCGGGTGCCCCATCAATGTGTATGCCAATGTGGACTTGCCCGTGCCGTTTGGTCCCATAATTGCGTGGATTTCGCCCTGTTTGATTGTGAGTGACAACCCCTTTAGAATTTCTTTATCTTCAATACTGACGTGGAGATTTTTTATCTCTAATTGCGACATTCGTGTAAAACTCCTCAAAATTTACCACTTTTGGGCTGAAAATAAGCCCAATACTGGCGTTTATAATCGTTAATCGGCGGGTAGTATAGCAGGGTGAGGCGAAATTGTCAAATTTTTATGATATTTTTCTAGTATATTCGAGAATACTATAATTCATATCCCAAAATCAAGTAAATTGCGTAATGAAATCTCTTGCAAATCAAAATATCAGAAAGTATAATTTTTATAAGATTGATAAAAGCCATGCAAGGGAGAAATTCCTTCCTAGGGAGCTACAATGCACAATAACGGAAGTTTAAAGCACTATATACTAATTTTCATTTTGCTAATTGGATTAATATCGCCCTTTAACTTAAATACAGTAGTCTATGCGCTTGGCGATCCGCCCGGAACTCTGGATAATTCGTTTGATAGTGATGGTCTTGTGACAACTCCAATCGGGAGTTCTGATGACGAAGCACGTTCGGTAGCTATACAGCCAGATGGGAAAATTGTTGTTGCAGGAAGATTTAGCAATCCAGCCTACGATGATTTTTTTGTCGCAAGATATAACGATAATGGTTCATTAGATACTAGCTTTGATACGGATGGGATTGTCACTACCAATTTTGGAGGCGATGACGTTGCGAGAGCAATGGTGATTCAAGATGACGGTAAAATTGTTGTTGCCGGATATACTGCTAGTCTAGATAGTAGTACTGCAGATTTTGCTCTTGCTCGCTATAATACTGACGGCTCATTAGATACTAGTTTTGACTCCGATGGAAAAGTAGTCACCAGCCTTGGGGATGGTTATGACTACCCATCTGGAATAGCCATACAACCAGATGGAAAAATTGTCGTTGTAGGGGGAAAATATTCAGGTGTAAATGATTACGACGTAGCAGTTTTACGATACAACATAGATGGTTCTTTAGATACAACTTTTGATACGGATGGGATTGTCATCACTGCTATTGGAAGTAGTCGTGATAATTATGGTGTGTCTATTAATATTGATAGCAACAACAAAATTGTAGTTGGTGGGAGCCATTTCAATGGAAGTAACACTGATTTCCTATTTTTAAGATATAACCCAAATGGCTCCTTAGATACAAGTTTTGACACAGATGGATTTGTTATTCAAGACTTTGGTATTGGTTCTACTCTCTTTGATCGTGGAGCTCACATTGCTATTCAAGAGGATGGGAAAATTGTAGCTGCTGGACACAATGATGATGGTTACTTCTTAGTTGCACGTTACAACGAGAATGGATCGCTAGACACAAGTTTTGACTCGGATGGACTAGTAAATACCTTAGGTAGCGGTGTCGAGAATATTCGCGGTATCGCGCTTCAAGAGAATGGAAAGATTATTATTGCTGGATACTCATCTGTAGATAATGATTTCGCGGTTTTGCGGTACAACACCAACGGATCTTTAGATTCAACCTTTAGTTCAGATGGAAAAGTATTCACAGATTTTGGAAGCGACCAAGATGATTTAGGTAATGCTCTTGCCATTCAAGCTGATGGCAAGATTGTTGTGGCAGGGTATACGTATATTGGTGGCTCCAATTATGATGTAGCAGTAGCGCGTTACTGGGGAGATAATCTACCCTCTTCTTTAATTGTCACGAAAGTAGAAGATACAAACGATGGAACTTGCAATAATGATTGTTCTTTACAAGAAGCAATTGATACGGCTTCAGATGGCAGTATCATTATTTTTTCATCATCTCTTTCAGGTCAAACAATTCGCCTTCAATCAACTTTGACTATTGATAAAAGCATCACCATTGATGCTTCGTCTTTAACTGAAAAAATTACTCTTAGCGGTGACTCGGATAATGACAATGATGGTGATATTCTTATTCTTAACATCTTAGCCAATCGAGTTGTGACAATTAGGAATGTAGAATTTATGAAAGGATATTCCTCTGCTAATTTAAGTGCTGGCGCAATTCAAAACCTTGGCGACTTAAGTGTTTACAATAGTGAATTTCATTTCAATTCAGGAGAACAAGGTGGGGCAATTCGCAATTCTGGTGGGCTGTATGTTGAAAATAGCACTTTTACAAATAATACTGCACAAGATGGTGGAGCAATTCTAAATAATTATGATGCTGAAGCTGAAATTAGAAATTCGGTTTTTTCAAATAACTCAACTAACGGGGAAAATGCAACAGCAGGTGCTATTGGAAATGTTGGTACTATCGTTATTGACAATAGCGAATTCACAAATAATTCAGCACCCGTTGGAGGCGGAGCATTTGTAAATGCAATTGGTACAGCAACCATTTCAAATAGTACCTTTTCGGGGAATTCAACTGATGGCATCGGAGGGGCTATTGTTGAAGCAAGCGGAACAACATTGATATCAAACAGCGTCTTTACAGGCAATTCTGCATTACAAAATGGCGGTGCCATTAATAATCTAAACGGAAATGTAGTAATCAATCAAACTACATTTACCAATAACACTGCAAATTACGGTGGAGCAATTGCTGCTGGTGAGTATCCACAAAGTGTAGTATCAACTACAACCATATCAGAATCAGTCATTTCAAATAATCAAGCAACAACTGGGGGCGGAGGCATTGAATTTGACTCTGGAACAAGCATGACAATTGATAAAACTACAATTTCAGGGAATACTGCCTTAGCAGGTGGAGGCGTTGTAAATGTCTCTGGAAACCTATTAACAATAACAAACAGCACGATTTCTAACAACACTGCAACACAATCCCCTCAACCTGGTGGAATATTAAGTCTGTTTTCACCTGTAACAATAAGAAACAGTACGGTTACTGGAAACAATCACACTGCTGTTGGCATTCAAGGCAATGCGATCATAAACAATACTACTATTGCCGGAAATTCAGGATATGGATTAGAGGTTCATAATTACACATTAACTATCACAAACTCTATTCTTGCTAATAACAGCAACTTTGATTGCCGTACTCAAAATGGCGCGACTGTAACAACAAATCAAAACAACCTCATCGAAACAAATTCTGGATGTGGAACACCCGCTTCCACTGCTGACCCTCTACTTGGTCCACTCGCGGATAATGGTGGCTTTACTCAAACCATGTTTTTATACGGAACCTCTCCAGCATTCAATGCTGGAAATAATGCCACTTGTGAATCTACTGACCAACGTGGTGTAACTCGTCCACAAAATGGAGTTTGTGACTTAGGTGCTTTTGAAGCAGATTTATATGTTCCCTACCTTCCTACTCTAACCCCTACTGCATCTCGTACACCTACCCTAACGGCAACTTCCGTTTTTACATCTACGCCAACCCCAACATTTACACGAACACCCACAGTTTCTCGTACCCCGACAGCATCTGGCACACCTACGATAACGATGACGCCTACAAATACACCATTACCTTCTTGTAGCAATATCTTTATTAATCGTACGCGTTTTAATGGTGATAACTTTGAAGCAAGGGTTATCAACAATAACCTTGCATCTGCTTATTTGATTAATGCAACCCTGACATGGTCACCTTCTCCATTACCTGGTGGAAAATATTTTGATTTTGCACAGTTTGGTACTACATATTATGACCCTTCGGAAACATCAATCAACAATTCACCTCTAAATATCACTTCTTCGGTATCAGATAATTTATCTATTTCTGGGAATGGAACCCAAGTCAGTTGGATTGCAGATTTCAGCAATTTGTCCTGGGAGGGTCTTTGGAGCATTAGCCTTACCTTCAATTTCCCGGGCTGGGGTGAATGTACAGTAGTATCTAGCATTGAAGTTTTTACTGCTACGCCTACTCAAACTACAACTTTTACCTCCACACCAACAGCGACAGCAACTTTTACGCCAACAACAACAAATACAAGAACTCCTACAGCTACAGCATCCTTTACACCTACAAGTACAAGCTCTGCTACTGCTACCCCGACAAATACATCATCAGAATTAGATCCAAATAGGATAATATTTCAAGAAGTAGTTAATGGTCTTAGCAACCCTGTTTTTATTACTCATGCTGGTGATAATTCCAATCGATTATTTATCTTAGAACGAAGCGGAAAAATTCGTATTGTTAAAAATGGAACTTTACTTACTACTCCTTTCTTAGATATTCAAAGTATAGTCAAATCAACTTCTGGTGAGCAAGGGTTATTAGGTTTGGCATTCCATCCTTCCTATGAAAGCAATGGAAAATTTTATGTTATTTATACTGCTCCTCGCAGTGGAGATACAAACGGTTCAGTTTTGACACTAAGACAGTACACTGTATCTACAAATAATCCAGACCTCGCCAATTCAGCCAGTGGCACAACTATATTAACAATTGACCATCCAACTTATAACAATCACAATGGCGGAACTATCGCATTTGGAAATGATGGCTATTTATATTGGTCTACTGGAGATGGTGGAGGCTCTGGTGATCCAAATAACAACGGACAAAACTTAACAAGTTTGCTAGGAAAAATTTTGAGAATAGATGTTAATTCTGGTTCTCCTTATTCAATTCCTCCTACCAATCCTTTTTATAATAATACGAATGCCAACACAAAATTAATCTGGTCTTATGGTTTAAGAAATCCTTGGAAAATATCGTTTGACCGCCAGACACATGACTTATATATCGGTGATGTTGGTCAAGCGAATCGTGAAGAAATTAATTTTCAATCTTCAAATAGTATTGGGGGAGAAAATTATGGTTGGCGCATAATGGAAGGTAGTTTATGCTATAACCCATCTAGTGGATGCGACCAGAATGGAAAAATTACTCCAGTAGCTGAATATAATCACTCACTTGGTTGTTCCGTAACAGGTGGATATGTCTATCGTGGTTCAAGTTTCCCATCATTAAGTGGTCACTACTTTTATGGTGATTATTGTAGTGGAAGAATTTTCAGTACTTATAAAAATATATCTGGTTGGAGTACACCAATTCAACTTGCTGATACAACTTATAATATTTCAACCTTTGGTGAAGACGAAAGTGGTGAATTGTATTTCTCTGATTATTCAACTGGAAAAATATATAGAATTGCTTTTGACAATACAGGATGGAATTCAGGTTGGGCTGGTGGAGTTGTTGTTACTTCAGATCAGGCCATCGTGTCGGTGGGGCGTCCGCATGTCGGGAATGAGATTGCTTCTTATGGAAGTTTCTCAGCAGGTAGTACTTCATCTTATATACCGATGCTGTTCAAGGATGCTTTTGGGGGTAGCTACGACTCTGCTTTCTATATTCAAAATGTTGATCCTTCAAACACAGCCAATGTAACCATTAAGTATTATGATAATAATGGGACATTGAACTGCACTAAGGTTGATGCTATTTCTCCGCTCGCTTCCAAAGGTTATTGGGTTCCCACTGTCACATGTGATTCTGGTTCCCTCCCTACAGGTTGGGTCGGCGGAGTTGTTATTAGTTCGAATCGATCTATGGTTGCGGTTTCTCGTCCACATGTTGGTATCGAAGTTATGACTTATAATGGTTTCTCGGTTGGTAATTTGAATTCTTACATACCGATGCTGTTCAAGGATGCTTTTGGGGGTAGCTACGACTCTGCTTTCTATATTCAAAATGTTGATCCTTCAAACACAGCCAATGTAACCATTAAGTATTATGATAATAATGGGACATTGAACTGCACTAAGGTTGATG
>DQGV01000385.1 GCA_003524705.1 Anaerolineae bacterium
GGGGTCTGGGGCTTGTTGAACGCGTGTGTCGTAAGCAAGAAATGGAATGTGCAACAAACCAATCATGTGCAAGCCAAAGACGATAACAACTGCGCCACCAATTCTGGCAAGCCATAAGCGTAAGTCATAAAGTAAGCCACCTGCAAATGAAGCGGCAACGCCGAGCAAAACAAATACGACGCTAAAACCTAATACAAAGGCTACGCCGTGTGAAAATGTAAGCCAACGATTTGGCTCTCCCCCGCCAGCTACAGCCCGCCCACCTAAATAACCAACATAGGCAGGGACAAGTGAAAAAACGCAAGGTGACAAAAATGATGCCAAACCTGCTAATAATGCTAACCAAACTGTGATTTGAGATATATCCATATTTTCTCTTTTATATGATACGAGATCTAACAGGTCTTAATTAAATTTTGTTTCGGTTGAATTGACGATGGTGCCATGGTCTGGCAGGCTTCGGCGTTCTTCACCTACTGTAAGTGAAACGTGTGGGCTTGTCCAACGGAAAATCCATTTGGCATCTTCTGGAGTGACATTTACACAACCATGTGAACGTTTTTCACCAAAGGCATTGTGCCAGTGTGCACCATGAATCGCCACACCACCCTGAATAAACGTACACCACGGTACAGCAGGTGTTGAATAACCAGCCGATTCATTTCCGGCCGTCATATTCTTTGAAATAATTTTCCAGTGAGTTAGCAATGTACCTGCTGGCGTTGCATACGTGTCTACGATTTCGCCAGTGGTAGGGTCAAAACTTCTACCACTCGAAACTTTACAGAAAAACACTTCACGTCCACTTTCATAACAAGATAAGGTTTGATAATCTAAATCTAGAGAAATAGTTTTTTCAGCAGGGTCAACATCTGGGCTAATCATAGATACATCATCATCGGTTAAGACCTTGAAACCTGCACCATCACCCCAGAAGAATTCACCATATCCGCCACCGTAGCCATATCCACGACCATTGGCATCTTCATTCCAACGATATTCAGGAAATCCATTTGTAGTGCGAATTTGGTCAATCCACACCACTTGACCATAATACAAACGCGGCGGGAAGTTAAAAACAATGTGGTCTTGTAACCATGGAGAAGCTACAACACCTTCGTGGGCTAAGTCTATAAAGGGTACAGTTACCTCTGCCCAAAAACCTTGACCATTCGGCAATTCAGTCAACGGTGTGTTTGGAATATTTTTTGTGCGTTGCAACACAGAACCATAAATATAACCTTGCGGGGTTTCAACATATTTTTGATTTGTCAAACCACCAATCACATTGCCGACAACTTCTCGATTCCATTCAACCAAAGTATCTGCCGCTAACTTTCCAATAGAAGTATTCAAGTTAGGGTCATTGGTCGGTCTGCTTCGTAAATCAATATCAGGGTCAGTCACGCGCCCAATCACCTCACTGGCAGGGAATTGTGGCAAACGTTTTGGCGTAGCAAAGTATTCATAATTCGGAAGCAAATACGGTTTGAATGCCAAAGCACTCAAACCTAAACCAGTTAGTTTCAAAAAATCACGACGAGAAATTTTTCTTTTCATTCTTCACCTATCTAAAAAGGACTGCAGACTTTAGTCTGCTTTTTGTTAGCTTCGCTACGCTCAGCATGACAATATTAGTTTTTTCAAGCATACCTGCAAACAAAATCAACGTCAACAGGCGCGTTAAAGCAAATTAATATTCCAAAAATTCTTCCAAAGCCTTCATGCCATTTGAACCAAGTTTATGACCAACTTCATCTTCCACAAATTTCACATCTGCACCAGCTTGCTCAAACAATTTCACAGCCTCATGTGCGCGGTCAATCGTCACTGTCTCATCTTTTGTGCCATGCGCCACAAAAACTTTTTTGTTTGATAAAGGTTTTTGAGCAATGACATCATCCAACCCAGATGGAACAAAACCTGCTAACACACCCATTTTTCTGATTCGATTTGGATACATAAGACCTACTATGCTGACCATCGCCGCACCTTGACTAAAGCCAACCACATCAAACTGATGCGCTTCAACCTTAAGGGACGCACAATACTCGTCCACCAGCCGAATCAAAGCCTCAGCCGATGACTCAAGCATGTGGAGGGCAGGCATGCCGAAGTCCGTTTGAAGCGGGTGTTTGCTCAAATCACGCCATGAATATCCAAATGGCTGTGCAGGGAAAGGCGCACGCGGAGAGAGAATCAAATAGGATGGCGAAAATTTTCTGCCAAATACCCACATCGAATTTTCATCACCAGTGATGCCGTGAATCATCAATAACACTTTTGGGGTTTCAATTGTTGATTGACGAACTCGTAATGTCCAATTGTTAAATGTAATCAGTTCAGTTTTCGTCGCGGTTTGCATGTTTCACAATCCAATCAAGCCCATACAGGGCGATAAAAATTAAAGCAATCGGCACGAAAGCCCCAAGCAGACAAAGAAAGCCAGTCACTGCCGCGCCAAATCCATAAATAGCCCAAATCAATCCGAGCCCAACAACAAATAGAAGAAACAATGCGCCGATAATGATACGCACGTTTGTATCTTTGATGTACTTGCGTAAATCACGACTCATTTTATAAACCCCGAAATTTTTCTGCGCGCACGTGAAACCCATGAAGTGACTCGTTTTATTTCTGGCAACATTTCTTCTAATGCTTGCTCACCACGATTTGCTAAGTCGGCTACATCTACTTCATCAAGAATTTCAACATCATGCACATCTGGGTGAATGATGACATCTGGTTTATCAATTTGCAAACGCAAATAGGCTACGGCTCGACTACCTGCATCCACTGAGCGCAAAAAGACATCCAATGATTGTGCCAATGAGATTCTTGATATTCTTTCTATAATTTGCTTTGGAAAAATACTAGGAACAGGAATTGTATATCCACGAATGGGTGTATCGAGTGGGTCTGTTAAAGCCACCGCGATAATTGGTAAATCAGGAGATAACATACGCGCTACCGAAACGGGCACTGGATTCAAAACGCCACCATCTATTAAACTCAAGTCATTAACATATTGCACTGGGAAAACGCCGGGGAGCGCAATCGTAGCAAGGATTGCTTGTGTTAAACTACCTTCAGAAAGAATCACTTCGGTACCGTTTTTCAGATCCACAGCAGTGACAGCACATGGAATTCTTAAATCATCAAATGTTTTTTCTTCTAGTATTTCATTTAATAAACTGCGCACGCCGTGTAACCCAAGCAATGATGGTCCATCTTGAGCGCCACGAACAAACAAACTTTTTTGAGCCAAAGATTCAAATTTGCTTTGAATTTCATCAGGGCTATAACCTGATGCATATAAAATGCCGACTAGCCCACCAAAGCTGGTGCCAGCAATTGATTTGATTTGATACCCT
>DQGV01000337.1 GCA_003524705.1 Anaerolineae bacterium
TTAAATTCGCCGAATCCATAACCAACGATTAAACGCATCGCATCTGTTCCATAACCTTCGCCCCAATATTCGCGCTCGCCAATAAAAATACCAAGCCACGCATCACCTTGACTCCAACGTTGAATCCAAAGCCCAGTACTGCCGATTAACATGTCATTTTCTAAGGTGCGAATTGAAAAGCGAAAACTTTTATCACCTTGTTTTTCTTGACCTTTTTCAACAAAGTCTTTCAATTTTTTTTCAGACCATAATTGAGCAGGTGCAGAATCTGCCAAGCGATGAAATTCAGAGTCACGGTCCCATTTGATATAAGTTTTCGCCATCGTTTCTGGTGACTCAGATGCCAAGCGGACAAGGGTTCCACGATAAATGTCTTTCATCGCTTCACCCTTGATCCTTCGACTGGCTCAGGACATCGCCTGAAACTTGTTCGCGCCATTCGGCATTCAACAAGCCGAAAGAGACTAAATCCCAAAATTCGTTGTCACGATGAATGGCTTTACGGCGGCGCACTTCTTCCATGAAGCCAAATTTTTGGAAGAGTTTAATCGCGCCTTCGTTATAAGCAGGCACCACAGCAGTCACACGATAGAGATTCAATTCATCAAATGCAAAACGTAATAACATGCTGAGGGCTTGCGAGCCCAAGCCTAACCGTCTAAATTCTGAGGCGCCGATGCCGAGGCGTAAAAATCCGTTGCCATTTGTCCAATCAATCCATTCGATGAGGGCTTTACCAATGAATTTGTTCTCTTCTTTGGTTTGAATGGTGAAATAGTATAGATTCTTATCCTCTTCCATTTCTTTTTCGATGGCTTCATATTGCTTTTTGACCATCGCCGGTGAAAGCGGACGAATCGGCTTGAGTTCCATCAAGCGCATGAATTCAGCATCATGCGTCCATTTGGATTCGACTTCGGGATGCGTTTCATGGTCTATCGGACCAAAACGAACATCATTCGCTTCAAATAACTGGGTTTGTATTGCTAACATTTTTCCTCTTTTGTTAATAAAAAAAACAATCACAAGATACTGACCTGTGATTGTTTTTCACCGTTAAATAAAAACGACCACAGGCTTTGTGCGCTGTGGTCGCATAGACTCGAATAAAAGCCTACCGACGTACAGGCGCACTACGGCTATCGAAATCAACCAAGCCGATTTGAGAGAGAGTATTGATAAAGCTTTTGAACATAAACATTGGGGCGTGCGCCTCCTTTCTTAAAATTTGCTTTTTGAAGCGGCGTGAGTTTATCACGCACACTGAAACATCGTCAAGGATGAAATGACAAAAACAGTACCAAAGTACGGCAACCGTTTTTCTTTTTATTATCAAGTGGGAGCAGATGAGTTGATTACAAAACCAGTTAACCCAATGGCAGTTTTGATTAAAGTCATCACCCGTTTGGCGCGTCAGAAATGGATTACGCCGAGAAAAGAAATTGTACAGATGAATGTGTAATCAATTTTTATTAGCTATCATAGTTAGAATGCTTGAAAGCAGATTTTACTCTGCCAATTCACTCTCCGACGAATCCAATATCGGTTCTCTTTCTGGAGATTTATTAGTTCTTCTATATACACCCTTATCAACTTTCTCTAACCAACCTTTACCAATCCAATAATTGGTGCATGTTGGTAAAACCTTTTCAAATTCTGAACGTTTGCTTTCACCAAAGATAGAAATGAATTTTTTAATCAAATCTTTGTTTGAGATTTCTAAGCCCGACGGCATATCAGATATTTCATAACCAATATAAACTAACAAAGACTGGTAGCCAATCTTTTTATCTCCACCAAAATATCCTTTCACATGGTTGTTAATTATTTCTGCATCCTCTCTCGTCAATTGCTTAAATTTTTGTAAAGCTAAAAATGGCACACTTAAAAAATCTAGGTTGAATATTTTTTGGTGTACATTTGGGATTGGGTTAAGAGACTTGTTTGAACAATTACAGCAAAAAACATTGCTATCAAAATCTCGGAAGCAATAATTTCCGCATGTATTACACATTGAAGCAAATTTCAGATAACTAACTTTTACTGTATCCGATAATCTTTTACTGGGTAAATTGATTTGTGAAACAGTTAAGAACTCATTATCAGACCTGATCAAAATAACTGGATACTCAGTATTGAGTAGTAAGTGTGCTCCCCATAATTCTTCATGAACTGTCATATGACGAGAGGCTTTAATTAACCAAGAATTGAAATTTTGATGCCAATAGATATTTGGCGAATCAAATAATGGAGAAAGACTCCAATTCATATTTTTAATCACGAATCCCCAAGGTTCTCGAAGAACATGAGAAACCGCAGGATTCTTTCTTAACTGAATTGCAAATAAATCTTTTTCCTCTGTTGCTCCTAACAGAACCATTTGATTATATATTGCGATGACTCTAGTTGTAGCACGAGCATAGGCGTTTATTACAAGAGTTGTATTCCAAATATCTAAGTTATAAACAATCACGATAGGAAATTCCAATCCTCTAACATGCTCGCTAGTATCCAAATCTGCCAAAAAACTCACTTTTTCAAATAGCCCCTTCTCTTTCATATATTTTATTTCTCTAGCAGAAGTTATAACTGCAATGTTTTCTTTTGCAACATTCTGAGATTTTAAAATTTCTAAAATAGCGATAAGGTCATTTTCAGAATCAGATGTGATTTTTTCCTCTAAAGTATCATATTCCAACTCGCGAGGCGAAAATTGTTCATGAGAGGTTGGTATTGATGCTTCTATTCTGTCAAAAACGGGTTTAGGCGACCTCATATTAACCACAAGCAAGAATTGCTGTTCTTGATCTATCAATTCACCAACTTTATAATTAGATAATCTATGCGTTTCAAATGGAAAGGCTTGAGTCTCATCACAAAAGACATGAATTCGCTTATCCTTCATCCAATGTCTAAGAACAAGGTACCACTCTTGATGAAAAATTTGTCCCTCATCTATTATTAGTGCATCATAATTTTCTAATTTTTTCTGTTGTATTGCTAGGTGTAGGCAATTAAATGCTTCTTCATATTTATTGTCATTGTCTTTTATTCTTATTTTTAAAGCATTTGCGGCGTCAAAGCAAAGGGAGTGAAAAGTCATTACATGAACATTTTTTACATCAAGTAATTCATTTTTGATTTTTTCAGATAAGCGTTTATTGAAAACTAAGAAAAGAAGTTTCTTACCTTCCAATGCTAAGTTCCTAGCGAGCGAATAAGCTAAGACCGTTTTACCAGTTCCAGGACCACCATACACCTTTGTCCTATCATATTTCGCAACACGTTCTAAAGCAACCTTTTGTCGCTCATGCAAAATAAGCCACGTTTTGTTATCGTAGTCAATTCTTGAATCCCACCCAACACCGTAATCTACGGATGGACAAATCAGGTCTACAATTTCATCTATTTGTTGTTGCTTCAAAGGGCGGACATTTTTAGTATTTACCCAATATTCCATAATTTCAACAATGCGTTCAGGCAAGTTAGGTAAATCGTTGTAACCAATGAAAACATTTTTTCTTACAATTGGATCTTGAAAGGCTAATGGAAGAGAAAGATTTTTAGCACTATTATCTGGTGCTATAAAAGCATAGCCTACTGGAGTAAAAATATTAGCATTCTTTAACCATGCATCAAGAGTAAAAGTGCCTCTTCGCAATTGTCCAACGGGATCAAATACTTGGTTGCTTCTAGTAAAAACAAATTTGTTCTGGTCATACTTAAATTCTCCCCCTTTTACTTCTATTGCTAATATACCTAGTTTGGGATGTAAAACAACAAAATCAAGTTCACCTGTAGGAGCATATTTGGGATCTAGTGTCTTTACTGCGGAACACAGCCAAGGCAAACTATGAATAACTACAAAGTCATCGCTTAATTTTGCTAGTCTCCAATAAACATCAGGTTCTGCTTTAGGGCTAGTAGTGATATTGGGTCCGCCCGAAGGCATCATTTTTGCCATTTCAATAAACCTTCTTTTTATAGATACTATTGGCTGAGAAACCTGTTACCTATAGATTACTACTAAAATTTTATGATTACGGATTTGATGTCAAAATTCTGCCAGCCAATAATTCATTCAAAATAAATTGCACTTCTTCCAATTTTCCAGCAGGCAGAATGCCGGGGTCTACATCCGCAAGCCCAAGCGGAGATTGAACCGCTTGCCCACCTTGTCCGGCAATCAATTGGGGCCAGGCAATCTGAATTGCTTTGATGGTGTCCGGAGAAACAGTCATCACCCACCCGCCGGGGCGTGTAGGTGGCATACGTGTACCAATCAAATACACGCCTTGTGTGCCGACATACGTCAGCAAATCATCTGTTGTAATTGTTGGGTAAATATAAATCCCATCTACATCACGGTCATTGATTAATACATTGGCATAACCGCCATGTAAAGAAACATCTTCTGTTGTAGGAATAGATAAAAAGGTTGGGTATTCAACCGGGTCAATATAAATCCCTCTACACAAACCACAGTAATAACGCATGCCATTATTAAACGCATTGACAGCTCGCACAGCATTATCATCCCCTTCAGGATATAACATGCCGATATGATATTCATACGTCAACATGGCTAATGTGTAACCTGCTAAAAATGCAGGCAATTCCACTTGATTATCCGGCGCAAGCACACTTACATTTCCACCAGCCGTTAGGTTTGGAATATTGACAGCCAGAAATTGCACGTTTGGAACTGTCGGCGCGAGCCCAGCAATTCCGGGGTCAGGTGGAAGCGCAATGACAACTTTTAAAGTTGGGTCAGCTAAATCTGGTTGCGTTAAAGCGTTACGAACTTGAAAACGAAATCCCGATGCTTGTGCTAAATCATAAACTGTTTTTTGATACAAATCTGAAGTTGCTTTATCCATATCCGCAGGCAGAACTAAAAGTGCAAGCGGAGTTGATGCAGTTGGAATCATCGTTGCAGTTGGAGGCGGTGTTTGAGATGGAATCACAGTTGGCGGCGGAACTTCAGTGGGTTCATTTCCACCACAAGCCGTTATCAACGCAAGAATCAGAACGAAAAATAGAAATTGTTTAACACGCACAGGGTTTCTCCAAAATAAAGATGAAAGAATTATAGCCTGATTTTTTATCTGACCTCCTTAAATAAAAAGAGACACATGATTTACATGCGCCTCTTTCTTGATTTATAACTGTTTGCTAACCTTCGACATTT
>DQGV01000131.1 GCA_003524705.1 Anaerolineae bacterium
TCAATATGCTTTAGAACGCGGCGTACCTGATGAAGATATTATCTTAGATTATGCTGGCAGAAGAACGTATGATACTTGTTATCGTGCCAAAGAAATTTTTCAAGTAGATGAAGCCATTTTAATCACGCAAGAATTTCACATGCCACGTGCCTTATTTTTATGCAATTGGTTTGGCATTGACTCAAATGGCGTGGAAGCGAATAATCGTTATTTCTTAAAACGTTCACGTGCGTTTTGGGCTTTTCGTGAATTGTTTGCGACTTTCCAAGCCGTGTGGGATGTGTTGATTACAAAGCCTTTGCCGATACTTGGTGAACCTGAGCCGATAGAATAAAAAATTATTTCTTCTCTCGCCTTGGCAAAAGATTATTAATTCTTTGTGGAATTTCTTTTATTTCTTTTGGAATCATGCGTGAAATAAAATTTCCACGCCAATTTTGCAAAATCGCTTCGGTATATAATTTTTCTAACGCTTTCACTTGCCCTTCAATTGAATATTTTTCACTCAATATTGCTGAATGTTTTCCAAATGATTCTATTTTTTTATTATCTTGCAATAACTTGATAATCGTTTCGGCATACGCATTTACATCTAAAGGTATTGAATATCCATTCAAATCATTTTCAAGCATGCCTTCAAAGGCTTCATCTTGCACAGCCACCAAGGGCAAACCCGAAGCAATTGCTTCAATCACAGAAATCGGATGCACTTCCGTTGTTGAAGCGGATAAAAATAATGTCGCATCGTGGAATACATCTGGCAAATCATTTCTATTCACCATTCCTAAGAAATGAATTTTATCTTTTACATCCAGTGTTGAAACTTTTTCTTCTAAACTTTTTCTAGCACTGCCATCACCAGCAAAGACGAGTTGCACATTTGGAATTTGTTTTGATATTTTGACAAATGCATCCACGATGAAATCGAGGCGTTTTTCTGGGTCCATTCTTCCGACTGTTAAAAGAATCGGCGCATCAGCACTGACCTTCAACCTGTTTCTTAATGCCCCAGCATTTTTTGCCGTTTTAAAACTTGATAAATCAATGCCATTCGGAATGACATGAATTGGTTTGCGAACTTTTTGTTTTGTTAGTAATCGTTCAAACTTTGGAGATGGCACAACAATTTGGTCGCCTAAATTGGTGGTTGTGGAACTGAACCAGCCTGCACCATATTTAATCAAGCGTGTGCCGCCAATAAATTTTAAATAATGAGTGTAATCAGTTATTGACGTATGATATGTGTAGATTAAAGGAAGTCGTTTTGTAGAAGCAGTGAGATATGCCAGCAAGCCAACACTTAATGGGCTATGTGCATGTAACACATCAAAATGTTTTCTGGTCAGCGACCATGTTGAACGTGGCGTTCCTAACACAGCCACATAAATCGGCGGGTTATTCAAATATTTCAATGAAGGCAAACGCATCACATTGGGTTGGTCATCTTTATAGCCGGGGAATTTCGGCGCAAAAATAGTCACTTGGTGTCCGCGTTTCTTTAATCCCTCAGAAATTAATTGCAAAGAAATCGAAACCCCGTTTACTTGCGGAGCATACGTGTCTGTAAATAATCCAATACGCAGTGAGCCGATTTGTTCTGTTTGTTCCATATATCTCCGATGGTCTTAATAGTCTAACAGGTCTGAATGGTCTGAATGGTCTACGAGTCAGATGAGGGTTTCGATGCGGATTGTCGTTCTTTTTCTGAAAGATTTGCTTTTATGCGTTTCATTAATTCACGGCGGGTGAGCATGACTTTATGTTTACAGCCTTTACATTCAAGTCCAATATCTGCACCCAAGCGGACAACTGTCCATTCGTACGAGCCGCAGGGATGTGGTTTTCGTAATCGCAAGTGGTCGTTCATTTGTAAATCAGGGAGCATGGTTTGAATTATACCTACTCTAGTCTAACTAGACTTATTAGTCTTACTGGTCTAATAAGTCTGAAAGGTCTGACCAATAAGAATTTTCAGACCTTTTAAACTAGTCAGACTTCTCGACCTTAAGAGAAATATTTCTCACCTCTATTGTGACAACTTTCCTTGAAGAAAGTTTCATTCTAAACATAATTACAGGTGACGATTATCTTGAAAATGAATCGGAGGTAAGAGATGAATAACGAATTCAAAATCAAATTTTGGGGTGTGCGTGGAAGTTATCCTACGCCCGGCGAAAACACCATTAAGTATGGTGGCAATACGGCTTGTGTTGAAATTACTGTTAATGAAAAAACTATTATCTTAGATGCAGGCACGGGCATTATTCCGTTGGGGCGTGAATTGGTCAAAAAAGCAATGCAAGAAAAACGTGAGATTGAATTGCTATTGTTATTTAGTCATTTGCATCACGACCACACACAAGGCTTTCCATTTTTTGTGCCTGCTTATTTACCAAAAGCAAAGTTGCATATTTATGGTCCAGGTGGAACGGCTGAAACGGTGAAACATGTTTTGGAACATAATCAATCCTCCGAAACATTTCCAATTTCATTACGTGAGATGGCATCTTTCAAAGATATTCAATCATTGCGCGAGTCGCAAGTCATTGTTTGGGATGAAGATGGAGTTCGAGTTGCAGAACCAAATTCAAAGTCAAGTAGTGAAGCGGTTGTTATCAAAATTCATAAATCATATGCACATCCCGGTGGCGTGTATGTGTATCGAATCAGTTATCAAAATAAATCTGTTGTGTATGCAACCGATACTGAAGGTTATATCGGAACGGATAGACGTTTGGTAAATTTTTCGCGCGATGCTGATGTGTTGATTCATGATGCGCAATATCGTGAGGAACATTATTTTGGAAGTTTGAATGGATTTCCTGCCACGCAAGGATATGGACACTCGACTGCGAGTATGGCTGGTGAAGTTGCCGCTTCAGCTGAGACGGGGCAATTGATTCTGTTTCATCATGATCCATCTTACTCTGACGCATGGGTTGCGGCGCAAGAAGAACGTGCTAAGAAAATATTTTTAGATTCACGTGCGGCGTATGAAGGTTTGGAGATAAGACTTCCGAAGTCTTTCAATGAAATTGCAAATTCAAAATTATTTAATCAGACTTCGGAAGTCTTGAAGTAAAGGAAGTACAATATGTTAAAAATGGTTGAAGCAAAAAAAGATAACACACGCAATATCCTTTCAGACATTAAATTGTTTGAAGGCTTAACGCCAACTCAATTGGATTGGGTGGCACAACATGCACATCGCCGAGTTTTTTCCTCTGGCAAAAATGTGATGTTGATTGAGCAACCCGGTGAAGCCGTGTATGTAATTTTGCATGGCACTGTAAAAGTGTATACAGAACAAGGTGGGCGAGATGCAATTCTTTCAATTCTTGGAAGTGGTGATGTGATTGGTGAAATGAGTCTGATTGATAGTGTGGGACGTTCTGCCAGTGTGGTGACTTTAGAAGATTCATTGATGTTGTGGATGGATAAAGTTTCTTTCTATCACATGTTAGATAACTTCCCCCCGATTGCAAGAAATTTAGTCAAAATTCTTTCGGCACGTGTACGTCTTTCTGACCAAATGATTCAAGCTTTATCTACATTGGATGTAAATGGAAGAGTGGCTCGTCAGTTATTGGCATTTGCAGAAAGATATGGCGAGGAATCAAATAATCATGTGAAAATCCGCATTGCATTGACTCAAAGTGATATTGCGGATTTGGTCGGTGCTTCGAGAAAACGAGTCAATCAAACGATGGTATTTTTCAAAGAACAAAATTTGATTGATACCGATTCTGATAATCGGATTGTGATTCAAGATAAAGCAGGTTTGGCAAGGTTTTGTGATTAATTTAGTCTGAATGGTCTAAATAGTCTAACTGGTCTTATTGGTCTAAAAGGTCTGACTATTTAGACCTTTTAGACCGATTGACCTATAAGACTTATTGACTATAATTCCGCCATGAGCGATTACAAATTCTTCCACCCAACCGAAGTCCGCTACGGAGATTTGGATCCGCAGGGACATGTGAACAACGCCAAATACCTGACTTATTTCGAGCAGGCGCGTATCTACTATTTAATGCAATTGGGATTATTCAGCAAAGACCAATCATTTATGGAAGTTGGTGTGATTATTGCTGATATTCACATCACGTATCATTCCACTACACATTATGGTGACCCAATTCATGTAGGGGTAAAGACAATCAAAATTGGTAACAAATCTATTACGACAGAGCAAGCATTAATCAATACACAAACTGGAAAAGTAGCCGCGACCGCTAAAATAGTTTTGGTTACATTTGATTATGAAGGTTTGAAGCCAATTCCAGTTCCACAAGAATGGCGAGATAAGATTTCGGAGTTTGAAGGGTTATAAGAAATATCCGGTGGTCGAGTAAGACGAGTGCTTTTCTCGTCTGTATCGAGACCACAAGTTATTTATAAAATTGGTGGTCTCGATACGACACTCGCCGCAAAGCGTCTCGTGTCTACTCGACCACCGGAATGAGAAATTAAATTATGTCTTTACCAAAAATTGACGAAAAGTATTTTACGAACTTTCTTGTTGAATTATTAAACATCGCCTCGCCAACTGGATTTGCCAGCCCAGCGATTGATTTTGTTGAAAAAGAATTATCCAAATATAAACAACTTGAGTTATCTAAAACTCGCAAAGGTGCTTTGGTTGCAAAGTGGGAAGTGAACAATGATTTACCGCCCGTTGCATTGACCGCTCATGTGGATACATTGGGTGCCGTTGTTAAAGAAATCAAGTCAAATGGAAGATTGAAATTAAGCAAAATTGGTGGCGTGCAGTGGAATACTGTCGAAACTGAAGGTGTGTGGATTATCACATCTAAAGGTGAAAAGATTCGCGGTTCGATATTAATTGATACGGCTTCTGGTCACATTTATGGAGAGAGCAACACGCCACGTAATGATGCTCACATGGAAGTTCGTATTGATGCAAAAACAACATCTGCAAAAGAAACGCGTGAGTTGGGAATCAATGTTGGGGATTGTGTTGCATTTGACCCGCGTGTTGAAGTGACGAATGGTTTTATTCGTTCACGTTTTCTTGATGACAAAGCATGTGTGGCGAATCTTGTAGCGAGTATTAAGTCGATTGCTGAATCAGGTCGAAGTCCAGAAAGAAGCGTTTATTTTCACATCTCAAATTATGAAGAAGTCGGTCATGGTGCATCCGCTGGAATCCCTGATGATGTTGTGGAGTTAATCACAGTGGATATGGCTGTGGTTGGTGATGGTCAGGAGTCGGATGAATTTCATGCCACGTTGTGCATCAAAGATAGTGGCGGACCGTATCACGAAGGTTTGAATAAAAAATTGCGCGCGATTGCAGAAAAAAATAATATTCCATATAAAACGGATGTGTATCCATTTTATGGTTCGGATGGCGAAGCGTTTTGGCGCGCTGGTGGTGATGTGGCGATGAGTTTGATTGGACCAGGCATTGATGCTTCACACAATTACGAACGCGCGCACATGGATGGTTTGAATGCCACCACCAATTGGATTATGGCGTATTTGCTCGAAAAATAAAATTGTAAAGATAGTTTAATGAAATACTAACGCTATTACATAAAAACCATGTTATTAATTAATCCTGTAAAATTACAGGACTAATTTTTTAGGATTTGATTATGGAACTTGACTCACTGGATGCAAAAATCGGTTCGCTCGCACCTAACTTCACATTGCTTGCTACCAATGGAAAAGAAATTTCGCTGAAAGATTTTCGCGACAAAACGAATGTGATTGTTTTCTTTATTCGTGAAACGACTTGCCCGCAATGCAAAACGCATGTGACTCAATTGGGCAGAATGTACGACCAATTCCGTGAAGCGAATACTGAAGTGATTGTCATTTTGGGTGAAGATGTTAAAAAATCTAAAGAATATGCAGAAAGTATAAATCTTCCTTTCCCGATTCTTGCAGACCCAGACCGTGCTGTCTATCATTTATATGAATTAGAAAAATATTTCTTGCTCTTTCAACGAACCGCATCATTGGTTGTAGATACAAATGGAATTGTTCGTTACTTAAAAAGAACCACTGTTCCAAATGTTTGGTTGCAAGAGAGTCGTGAGTTGTATGGGTTTGTTCTCAGTTTAGAAAGTTAGAAGGTTGCAGGTTTGAAGGTTGAAAGTTTGAATGTTTGAAAGTTGAGCCTCGTGAAAGCGAGGCTTTTTTTATTTGGGCGAGATGACCTCGCCCCTACTATTCCCTATTCACTATTCCCAATTTATACTTGACTTATGAAACTCGATGCCGCGCTTCCTCCTATTCAACTCAAAGATGTCCCAGCCATTGCCAAAGCCGCCGAAGAAATTGGTTTTGATACATTATGGACTCAAGAGACTCAACATGATCCATTTCTTCCATGCACGTTGATTGCAGAACATACATCGCTTCTTAACTTCGGGACAGCGATTGCTGTTTCCTTTGCACGTTCTCCTGCCAACTTGGCTTATACGGCATGGGACTTAGCCGCACAATCAAATGGAAGATTCATGCTGGGGCTTGGCACACAGGTCAAGGCGCATATTGAGAGGCGATTTGGAATGCCGTGGCCCGAATCTGTGACGGGAAAACTTCGTGAGCAGATTCAAGTCATCCGTGCATTTTGGGATTCTTGGCAAAACGGAACGAAATTAAATTTTCGTGGCGAGTATTACAAAATAACTTTAATGTCACCATTTTTTAATGCAGGTGCAATTGAGAAACCAAACATTCCGATTTATATTGCGGGAGTGAATACAAAGTTAGCAAAACTTGCAGGTGAATTGTGTGAAGGTTTTCATGCCCATCCATTTCACAGTGCAAAGTATTTGAATGAAGTCATTTTCGCAGGCATTGACGAAGGCTTACAAAAAGAAAATAGAAAGAGAAAAGATATTTCGGTTTCTGTCACAGCATTTGTGGCGACGACACCTGAAGAAGAAGCCTTTGCTCGAATGCAAATCGCATTTTATGCCAGCACGCCATCCTACAAAGCCGTCATGGATTTGCACGGTTGGGGTGAGACTGCTGAAAAATTATCAGGCTTTGCCGCCAAAGGTGAATGGGCTGAGATGCCGATGTTAATCACAGACGAAATGTTGGCTGAATTTTGCTTAATCACAACACAAGAAAATTTGGCAAATGATTTGAAGAAAAAATATCAAGGCATTGCTGATAGATTGACTTTATGTACGCCATTTGTTCCAAAGGAAAAAGATGAGTGGTGGAAAGAGTTGGCGAAAAGTTTTAATTAGTTTTAGAAAAAATTATGGACTCAAAAAATAAAATCTTAAACAAAATAGATGAAACAAACGACAATATTTCAAAATCTCCTATTATCAAGGGGCTATTTGATGGTGGTCTTTCATTAATTCCATTTGAAGGAACAGTAATTTCATCCTCAAGATCGGAAGAGCA
>DQGV01000100.1 GCA_003524705.1 Anaerolineae bacterium
CTACAGCTTCAACATGGCGGATCACCTTTTGCAAGTTGACCATCCACGCGAACTTCATACGTTTTTGGTTTCTTTTGTAAGAGACATTGTGTGGCTAACACATGTTCAACTTCACTTGTACCAATACCAAATGCTAAAGCACCAAATGCACCATGTGTGGCGGTGTGACTATCTCCACACACAATTGTCATCCCGGGTTGTGTGCGCCCGAGTTCTGGTCCAATCACATGCACAATGCCGCGATGCGGACTTGTCATTCCATGCAACGTGATTCCAAATTCAGCCGCATTCTGTTCCATGATTTTGATTTGGGCTGCAGCCATTACATCCGCGATTGGAACATCTATTGGTGTAGTTGGAATTGAATGGTCCATCGTCGCCAAAGTTTTATCAGGACGACGAACTTTGAGTCCACGTTGGCGGAGTCCTGTAAAGGCTTGTGGGGATGTAACTTCATGCACAAGATGTAAATCAATGTATAGCACTGCGGGAGCATCATGTTGTTCGGTGACAACATGTGAATCCCATATTTTTTGAAAGAGAGTTTTCGGCATAGATTAATTAAGTCCTTGTTATTTTTATATTAAAGTAAATGTTGATGGAACAGAATCAACTTGAAATCAAGAAAGAAGCGTTGTACTTCATCCCAACATCACTCCAAAATCATTTTTTACTTTTTCTTCACTGCCTTCTGTTTGCGCAATGATTAATTTATTTAACGCATTGATATATGCTTTGGCACTGGCGACGATAATATCTGAATCAGCACCATGCCCACCATACACGCGCACATATTCCAATTCACTTTGCGGATCCATAGAAGTATGTCCATTTTCACTTTGAATACGAACACTCACTTCACCAAGTGCATCAATGCCTTCAGTAACCGCGTGGACATTAAATTCAAGCAATGTGCAACGAACTTTTACAATGCCATCAATCGCTTTGTAAGTTGCATCTACTGGACCAGTCCCAATGGCGGCTTGTGTATGAACAATACCATCGGGTCCGCGTAAACGAACCGTAGCAGTTGGCATTCCCATCGTTCCGCATGTCACTTGCATTCCATTTAATAAATACACATCGCGTGGTTTATAAAATTCGTCAGCAATCAAGGCTTCTAAATCTAAATCGGTGATAACTTTTTTTCTATCAGCCAATTCTTTGAAGCGTGCAAAAGCTTTATCAAGTTCAACTTCATCAAGTGAATGTCCCATTTCAGCCAAACGATTTCGCAAAGCATGTCTGCCAGAATGTTTGCCTAAAACAAGTTTGGTTTGATTCACACCCACATCTTCTGGACGCATAATTTCATACGTGGTTTGATGTTTCAACATGCCATCTTGATGAATCCCGGCTTCATGTGCAAAAGCATTCGCACCAACAATGGCTTTATTCGGTTGCACAACCATTCCCGTGTAATTGCTCACCAACTTACTCATACGAGAAATTTGTTTTGTATCAATGCCAGTTTCCAAACCAAAAACTGGATGTCGCGTTTTCAATGCCATCACAACTTCTTCAAGTGAAGTATTACCCGCACGTTCACCGATTCCATTTATGGTAACTTCGGCTTGGCGTGCCCCCGCACGAATGCCTGCTAATGTATTCGCAGTCGCCATTCCTAAATCATCATGGCAATGGACTGAAACAGTAATGCCATCATGCATTCCGGGCGTGTGTTTGATAATGCCATCAATTAATTTATAAAATTCATCTGGCGTTGTGTAACCAACTGTATCTGGAATATTCAACGTTGTTGCGCCAGATTTAATCGCTTCACCCAAAACCACATACAAAAATTCTGGGTCAGAACGCCCAGCATCTTCCGGCGAAAACTCAACATCATCACACAAACTTTTTGCATACGCGACCATTTCAGAAACGCGTTGCACTACTTCTTCTGGATCCATTTTCAATTTATGTTTCATGTGAATTGGTGAAGTCGCTAAAAACGTATGAATGCGCGGATGTTTGGCATATTGCACGGCTTCCCATGCTTTATCAATATCAGATTTATTTGCACGCGCCAACCCGGCGATGACAGGAACTTTCGCTTCATTCTGACTTGTAGTTGGGTTGCCCACTTCAACAGCAATCTGGCGGACAGCTTCCAAATCATCTGGTGATGCGGCAGGGAATCCTGCTTCAATAATATCCACACCCAAACGCACGAGATTATGCGCGACTTCCAACTTTTCAGCCGAAGTCATCGTCGCCCCCGGAGATTGTTCACCGTCACGTAATGTTGTGTCAAAAATCTTAACGTAGTTATTTGTTGTCATAGAGTCTTCCTCCGAATATCGAATATTCGAGTACTCGATATTCGATTATTTCTTCCAATTTTCTGGGCGTAACGACCTAACCGCCGCACCTGCACGCCACATTTCGGAGTTACGAATCTCTGCAAGTTCTTTATCCAGTTTTTCTCTGTAATCTGGTTTGCTATTTGCTTCGAGAGTAATTCTGGCTTCGTTACCTGAAATCACGCTTTGATATAAATCTTTGAAGACCGGTGCAACAGCATCACGGAATTTATTTTTCCAATCCAATGCACCACGTTGAGCAGTAGTAGAACAATTTGCATACATCCAATCCATACCGTTTTGACCAACCAAACGAATCAACGATTGAGTCAATTCTTCAACGGTTTCATTAAATGCTTCGGATGGAGAATGTCCATGTTTACGAAGTTCGGTATATTGCGCTTCCATCACACCTGCTAATGCACCCATCAATACGCCACGTTCACCAGTCAAATCGGAATACACTTCTTTTTCAAAAGTGGTTGGGAATAAATATCCTGCACCGATTGCAATACCTAATGCAATCGTCCTTTCTTTGGCTTTGCCTGTTGCATCTTGATGAACTGCAAAACTAGCGTTGATTCCGGAACCATCTAAAAAGTTTGTGCGTACACTCCTGCCTGATCCTTTAGGCGCAACAAGTGCCACATCCACATGAGGCGGAGGAATCACACCTGTATCATCTTTGAAGGTGACAGAAAATCCATGAGAGAAATAAAGCATATTGCCTTCATCTAAATTCTCAACAATCTTCGACCATTGCGAACGTTGACCAGCATCCGATAATAAATACTGAATGACAGTTCCTTTTTCCGCCGCTTCTTCTACAGAAAATAAAGTTTCACCCGGAACCCAACCATCTTCAATAGCCTTATCCCAATTTTTTGTACCTGCACGCTGACCAACAATCACTTTGATTCCATTGTCACGCATATTTAATGCTTGCGCCGGACCTTGCACACCATAACCAAGCACAGCCACAATTTCATCTTTCAAAACTTCACGTGCTTTATCAAGTGAAAATTCATCACGCGTTACAACTTCTTCTTCCACACCACCGAAATTAATTTTTGCCATTGTTACATTCTCCAGTTTTAGATTTAATGTAAACAGGTACACATGTATACAAGTTATCTGTTTACTTGTTTATTTATTTACTTCCTCACGGCATAATCTGACTTAATTCTTCGTAACTATTCCCATTCACACCGGGCATACGACGCAAACCATCATTAATGCCACGCGTCATAGAAACTTTTCCTGTTCGCACCATTTCAACAATTCCTAATGGGCGAAGCAATTCAATCATGCCTTCAATTTTGTCTTCTGTACCAGTAATTTCAACAATCACAGAATCAATAGCAACATCCACAATGCGTGCGCGAAAAATTTCTGCCAAACCATTTACTTCTGCACGGCGTTCCGGACCCACTTGCACTTTTATCAAAGCCAAATCACGCGTCACCGAAGGTTGATGCGTTACATCTTGCACATCAATCACATTCACCAATTTATATAAATTTGATTCAATGCGATGTGCATCCACATCCCCATTCGGGCAATCTACCACAACAGTCATGCGTGAAACTTCGGGGTTATCAGTTTTTCCAACGGCTAATGATTCAATATTGAAATTTCTACGGCGAAACAAAGAAGCAACGCGATTCAATACGCCAGGTTTATTTTCAACTAATGCAATAAATGTGTAATTCATAATTCTCCTTATGCTTTCTGTTTTGCCGGTCTTTGAATCATTTCATCTAATGCCGCACCTGTTGGCACCATCGGATAGACTGCTTCTTCTTGCTCGACTCTAAATTCAAGCACAACTGGACCTTGAGTTTTTCTTGCCCATTCAATCGCTTCATTCACTTCCTCACGCTTGGTGACTCTTCGCGCCGGCACACCATGTGCCTCAGCCAATTTGACGAAATCCGGTGTAAGCATATTCACAGCCGAATATCTTTTCTCAAAGAAAAATTCTTGCCATTGACGTACCATACCCAAATATTGATTATTCATAATGGCAACTTTGACGTTTGCATTTTCTTGTACTGCTGTTGTTAATTCCGCCGCAGTCATTTGGAATCCGCCATCACCAGCGATTGCCCAAATCTCTTGGTCTTTCGCCGCAAACCATGCACCAATAGCAGAAGGTAAACCAAAGCCCATCGTCCCCGCCCCACCAGAAGTGAGCCAACGATTCGGTTTTTCTAAAAAGTAATATTGTGCCGCCCACATTTGATGTTGCCCCACATCGGTTGAGACGATTGCGTTTCCATCGGTGGCTTTCCAAATATCGGCAATGAGATGAGCAACATATAATTTGCCATCATCTTCCCAATTCATAATACTGCGCGCATCGCCATCGGCTTTCCACGCATTGATTTCTTGTTTCCATTCATCATGGTCATATTCATCTACCAATGGAATTAAATCAGTGACAATATTTTTCAAATCGCCAACCAAAGGTACATCTACAAAAACATTTTTATGAATTTCAGACGGGTCAATTTCAATATGAATCTTTTTTGCACGTGGAGCATATGTTTTCAATGTTCCGGTCACGCGGTCATCAAAGCGCATACCAAAAGC
>DQGV01000151.1 GCA_003524705.1 Anaerolineae bacterium
ATTAATCCGTGTGGCAAAACTTGAAAGTGAACCTGGTCTACCCAAATGGGCGAAATTGATTGATTATATTGATACCGACTTCAAAAATGGGTTTTGTTTTGTCGGCGAATTCATCGGTGAAGGGACGGTTCAAATACCAATTGGAAAAATGAGGTTGATATTTGTCCAATCTTCTATTACTTACGATAAACATAAGACTGGCAAGCTCAGGCAATTTCGTATTGTGAAAATGGAAAAAGATGGAACATTGCATTGGACCCGCATAGCAACTGATGATTCTACAGGCGGCTGGGCTTTGCGAATAAGAGACAAAACAAAGAATTTTCTAAGTCAACTTGAAAGCATAGAAGAATTAAAAGAAAACAAAAATCAAGACGAAGATAAACCAAGTAGATTCTCACAGGTGAAATTATGAAAACCCAAAAACCAATTAGTCAGATTGTAGACCATCCCAAAAGCAGTATTTGGGAAACATTTTATGAATGTCCTTCCCAATCAAGAGCCAACCTATCTTATATTGTCGCTACCAACCAATCAGAACAATGGGGATGCTCTTGCCCGCGCTGGATATACAAACGCGAAGAATGCAAACATATCCGAGAAGTGAAACTACACCTGTTTTTTATTAATCAAAAAGAAGAAACTATTGAAACAGTCAAAGTTGAAACACTTCCAAAGTCAACCCAAAAGGCAACTTCCCGATTTTCGTTAGTGAAGTTATAGACATTTCATTCCTCTAAATTGTTATTAAAACAAACCTATACACCGAAAGGTATAAACATGAATCCAGTCAATCTACTTAATCGTTACATCTGCGCTCGTTATCCTGTTATTGCTATCTTAAGCCATGAAGAAAGTCGCGTGCTTACAGAAATCAATAAACTTGCAAAGCAGAAAATACATTCTGCTCGTGTTATCAAGTGGACCATCACTGATGGCTTAGTAGAAGAGACAAAAGAGGGAACGAAGAAATACGATAATACCTCTGAACCCGCCGAAGCATTATCGCAAATATTAGAAAATAAATTCGCTTTGATAAGCACAGATTCTGGCTCCAAAGCGAAGACCGCACAACCCTCTATTTTCTATGTAATTTGTGACCTTCACCACATGCTTAACGATGCCATGATTGTTCGTCAATTGCGAGATATTGCTAATAAGTTTCAAAATAATACCGATAACTTAATTTTGATTTCTCCCTCAATGCAAATCCCAACCGATTTAGAAAAGACGGTTGCAGTGATTGACTATCCACTTCCTGACATGGAAGAACTTTCTACTATCCTAAAAAAATGTGAAACCGACCTACCCGATAAAGTAAAAATTAATTTAGATGGTGATGCACGAGATTTAGTGACTCGTTCATTACAGGGCTTATCATCTTTTGAAGCATCAAGCACATTATTAAGCGCAGTCGTAGCAACTGGTGAACTCGGTGCATCTGCTGTGCCTCACATCGTGGCAGAAAAAGCACAAATTATTAAGAAGTCAGGCGTCCTTGAATTTTTTGATACCTCTGTCACAATGCAGAATGTCGGCGGCTTGAAAATATTAAAAGATTACGCAAATATTCAAAGACTCTCTTTTTCAGAAAATGCTCGTAATGAAGGCATTGATACACCCAAAGGTGTTCTATTTGTGGGTGTGCCGGGCGTGGGAAAAAGTCTTTTTGCAAAAGCGGTAGCAGGTGGTGAATTACCTTTATTACGTATGGATGTCGGCGCTCTAATGGGCGGTTTGGTTGGTCAATCAGAAGCCAATATGCGTTCTGCTTTGAAAGTGGCTGAGGCAGTCTCTCCATGTGTGCTTTGGGTGGATGAAATTGAAAAGAGTCTCGGAACAAATGATTTAGATGGAGGAACTTCATCGCGTGTTTTTGGTACATTACTTACATGGATGCAAGAAACGAAAGCCAGTGTTTATGTTGTGGCAACTGCCAACGATGCCAAGATGTTGAAACCTGAACTTTTGCGCCGCTTCGATGATATTTTCTGGGTTGACCTTCCCAACGCATCTTCACGCCGTGAGATTTTTGAAATTCATCTTACCAAGCGAAATAAACCTGTAAGTCTTATCACCGATGAATTAATCAATGCAACGTGGGGCTTTTCAGGTGCAGAGATTGAGAAAGTTGTAAAGGCTTCTGTAAAAGCGGCTTATTTCGCAGGGAAAAAACTAACAACAGATTGCTTAATTGAAAACGCAAAAGAGATTGTCCCCATTCAAAAAACAATGGGCGAAAAAATTAACGAACTTCGTAGATGGGCGAAAGAACGTGCGCGTTTTGCCGCTGAACCATTAGAAGAACAAGTCATTCAAACAACTTCTTCTACTCGTAAAGTCAGGATTGAAGAATGAAAAGAATTTACTTATGCGGGTTTTATTGCAACACACAACGAACAATCTTTGAGGCGGCTTTTTCAAACGTTCCATCATTTGAAATACCTTTAGACGATGGTGAATTCCCCAGACCATCCCTCAAAAGATTTGATAATCCTGATGATGCAGTTACCTATGGTAAGAAAGTTGAACGAAAATTTAATACCATTCATTCAAAAGAAATACATCTAAGCGAATAAAAAATTGAGGGGCTCCCAATTTTGAAATAGCGCGTCATAATGAATACATCAAATCAAACAGGAGAAATAAAATGACTGACGAACAAATGCACTATCTAAATAAATTAGGGGATTTTCTTGGAGCAAAGATTACAGGTTTAGTCGAAGCCGAAGATGGATTCTATGGGCTTGAATTAACAAAGCCAGATGGAAAAAAGGTTGCTCTCATTTTCTTTAGTGACGATGAAGGCAATGCCCCCGGTTCATTTGAAATTCAAGACTTAGCAGGCAATCCACTATGAACCAAGAAGAAAAAAAAGCCTTACAAAAAGTTCTAGAATACCTTCACGAAGAAAAGAAAGATTTTGAAGCCTACACTGAAAAGCCTTCCGAACATATTTATTCAAGCATACAGATACTAGAAAAGTATCTAACCCAAAATCCCCAATTGTGAAATTGGGGATTTTTTTATAAACATTTTCTTATTCTAAATCGTTTATATAAGCGAAGGAGTAAATATTTTGTCTGTTTACAAAGAAATCAAAACTGAATTCAAAAATCCTGAAAGTCTACTTGCCGCCCTTGCTGACCTCGGCGCAAAGTTTACCTGTGCCAACCCTATCCAAAACGAAAGCAGGCTTGAATCTAATTGGCATGGTCTTCCTTCTGAGAATGTTGCCATCGCCATCAATCGGGATGAAGCACGCCGCCTCAAAATCGGAGGTTTTGACGGTCTCGGTTTTCGATGGACTGGTTCTGGTTATTCCATTGTTCAAGATAACTTAGACCGCAATGATAAACAAATCCAAACAACCATGAACCAATTGCAACAACGCTACACCTTCCACGCAGTTAGTGCTAAAGCAAAATCCAAAGGATATACCGTTGTTGAAAAACAAGGTGATAACGGTGAAATCTTCCTTACTTTGAGAAAGAGATAACAATGGCAAATCAACCTCACGTTATCGAAATTGAAATCACGCCTGATGGCAAACTCAAAAGCGAAGTCAAAGGCGTTGCCGGTGCAGATTGTGCCGCACTCACCAAATGGTTAGATGAACTTGGCGAAGTCGAAGTAGACGAAAAGACTCCCGATTATTACAAAACCGCCAAGCAAACTGTGAAGACAGGAAGTTAGTCATGTTTCATTTTCCAGAACAATATCGAGCGCAGTTTAAGAATACACCCCGCACCAACGCAGGCAAGAATGGCGGATTTATTATCCCTTCTCCTGTGTCAGACCGAAGGCATTTATTAGCCATAGCCGCCACTGGTTTGCAATGGGAACACGTCAGCGTTCATACCTTTATTGGTAAAGGCAATCTCACCCCATATTGGGAAGAAATGAACTTCGTGAAAAATCTGTTTTGGGATAAAGAAGATATTGTCATGCAACTTCACCCACGCGAATCTGAATACATCAATAATCACAAGCACGTTCTTCATTTATGGCGACCTGTCGGTGTGGAAATTCCAACCCCGCCAATGATATTGGTGTAAACATCATGGCACAAGAACCTCTATTTGACCTCCGCTTCGTCTGGCGTGACCCTGAAACCAAAAAGGTTATGAAAGGAACATTCTTATTTGACCACCCGCAAGATGCTGTTCCAACCTATCTTAACATGATAGGAAATTTCCCAAAATTGGAAATATGGCTAGAAGATAGAAACGGGAATCAAGTTCCAATGAAAATTCGAGTTTCGGATTACTACAGATGAAATGCCAAAAGTGTAAAAAGCCATCTAAAGAGTTATTCCCGGTCTTAACAACTGGAGAGAACGGCTTCCGCCGCTATAAACTCTGCTCCCAATGCAGAAAGGCAACAATCAAGTTATCAAAGACCAAATCTAAAAGTGGAAAGTAACTATGGATAATCAATCATCTACGAAACAATTTCAGGTTGGAGAACCATTTCAAGAAGGAAATTATTTTGTTTTTCCTATCATTGACACTGCATCCTTTGAAGTTGTCTTGAAAATCCCATACGATGAAATGCAAGTATATATACTTTGGTTAGATGATTATTATTTTCCTTTTCCTTTAGATAAGGATTTTTACAATTTATATGTGAAGTACATGAAAATAAGTTTTTACGCAAATAGCCCAATAGAAAACCTTGGACACGCCAAAGCAATCGTTGAATATTGGCAAACCCTAAAGAGATAACATGCCGAGAAAAAAATCATACATCACAGCCACAGACCAATTTTGCGGCGCGGGTGGTAGTTCTAGCGGTGCTACCGAAGCAGGCGTAGAAGTAAAACTCGCCATGAATCACTGGAAACTTGCCATCGAAACCCATAATACAAATTTCCCCAAAGTTGACCATGATTGTGCAGATATGTCAGCGGTCGATCCTCGCAGATACCCAACAACAGACATACTAATTACTTCACCCGAATGCACAAATCACTCTTTAGCAAAAGGAAAGAAAAGACGTTTATACGAAAAAGATTTATTCGGAAACATCCTCATTGACCCCGCTGAAGAACGAAGCCGCGCTACCATGTGGGATGTCCCACGCTTTGCTGAATATCATGATTACAACATCATCGCTGTTGAAAACGTTGTAGACGCTGGTAAATGGGTCATGTGGGATTCTTGGCTTCACGCCATGCACTCATTAGGCTACGAGCATGAAGTCGTGTATTTCAATTCAATGTTCGCACATCCCACGCCACAAAGCCGTGACCGTCTATATACTATCTTTTGGAAAAAAGGAAACAAAAAACCCGATTTAGAGTTTAGACCAAAGGCTCATTGTCCGCGCTGTCTAAAAGATGTTGAATCAATTCAAACGTGGAAAAAGCATTTGAAGTGGGGCAGGTATAAGAAGCAATATTTCTATCGTTGCTCTAGTTGCCATCAAGAAGTGACCCCATACTACTATGCCGCTTTCAATGCAATTGATTTCAGCATTCCATCAACAAAAATCGGTGATAGACCTGAGAATAATAAACTGGTCCCGAAAACGATTCAACGCATCCAATTCGGACTAGATGCCTATGGACGTGACCCTCTGATTTTGACTGGCAAGTACACCACTGGAATTGGAAGCCGTGTCAGAAATGCTTTGTCTCAAACCATTCCAACACAAACGGGCGAAGCCGCTCATGGCATTGTCTTTCCATGGATTATTGATACAGCGCACACACAAGCTAATGGGAAGTATGTCTATCCAAGCAAAAACCCAATGCCAACTCAAACCACAAGGCAAACGCTTGGTGTCGTATCAGCTTTCTTAAGCAAAGCATACGGCGGCAACGCCAAGCCTCAAAACATGGGGGTCGGCTTACATCAACCAACTGGCACAATCACAACCCAAGACCATCACGCTTTAATTGAAGCGAAAGCCTTCCTCGAAAGAGCCTCTCTCGTCCAATATTTGGATAGTCTAAAAGTAGAAGATTTGTATTACCGCATGTTGCAACCCAAAGAGATTGGTAAGGCTATGGCTTTTCGTGAAAATCACATCGTTCTCGGAAATAGCAAAGAACAAACCAAACAATACGGAAACGCCGTCACGCCGCCAGTCATGAAGATGCTAATGCAACGCTGTATTGCATCGCTTGGATAAGGAGAAAAGATGAAAATAACCCTTCCGTCTAAAGAAATTGAAGTGTGTGATATTTGTCAGCCCACAAAAGAAAATCAAATTCTTTACACCTGTATTTTTTGTAGAAAAAGATATTGCTTATCTTGTAAAGGTGGGGTAGTAGGCGCAATTAAACAACCTGATATTTGTATGAATTGTGAGGAGGATGATAATTTGATTCATATCGTAGAAAGACACGCGCCGTTAATAAAAGAGGCGATAGAACGAAGAGACAATGAAATAAAGTCTGCTGGAAAAAATAAAGAAAGAATTGAAAGGGATTTAGGTGAAAAGTAATGGGTGAATTTCTCATATCTTCTGGCTTTGGTGCAAACACAAAAAAACCGTTTGTTGAAATGGAAAGTCCTAATCTTGATAAACCAGTTCAACTTACCCCAAGCGATGCAAGAGAAATTGCTAAGGCACTTCTTGAAGCTGCCGAAGCCGCCGAACGAAGGACTAGAAAATGAATAAATCCTATGGACTTATCATGTCAACCCCAATGATTCAGGCATATCTTAACAACCTGAAAACAGAGACACGCCGCACCAAAGGGTTGAAGTTGATCAACAAAAACCCTGATGATTTTAAGTTTTTAGGTTGGTTCAAAGATAAAAAAAATAATCGTGCAAGTTTTATGAATAAATATACAAATCAAGTCATACAGGTCTCGTTACCTTATGGTGATATAGGTAGTTCTTTGTATTTCAAAGAAACCTATTGCATTATTTGTAAAACCGCCGTCCCTTATTGCGAGTGCGAAACTGAAAAGGAAAAAGAAGAAAATCATTATGTTGAATACAAAGCAGATACAGGAAATCCATATCCCGGTGAGTGGCCGGTAGAAGAGGCAAGAGGTAATCCAGAAGCCGCAAAGTGGAAATCTTCTATGTTCATGGATAAAGAATATAGTCGCTTTCAAAATATAACCACAAGGTTTATTGAAATTCAACGAGTTCAATACATAACCAACGAAGATGCTTGGGCGGAAGGTTGTCCAAGAGATATTAAAGGGTTTCCCCGTGATTGGTACTACGAACTATGGGACACACTAAACGGCGACAAATATCCAGTCGCTTC
>DQGV01000250.1 GCA_003524705.1 Anaerolineae bacterium
TCTCAGCCCAGACGTGGAACAGACGATTTATCGCATTGCTCAAGAAGCGATAGAAAATATAACCAAACATTCAGGGGCAAAAAAAATAAAAGTGGAATTATTGAATCGAGATAGTCATATTCATTTAATCATTCAAGATGATGGTTTAGGTTTTGATGTTAAATCTAAACAACCTGTTGGTCATTTTGGTTTAATCGGCATGAAAGAACGTGCCGAACTTGCTGGAGGGAATTTAGAAATTGAAAGCGAAAAAAATAAAGGAACGAAAGTGATATTGAAAATACAACTATGAAAATTCTTTTATGTGACGACCAAGCAGTAATCCGCGACGGCTTGGAAATGCTCTTAAACCTTGAAAAAGATTTTCAAGTAATAGCTTCTGCACAAGATGGATCAGAAGCTATTGAACTTGCCGAAAAACACAAACCTGATTTAATTTTGATGGATTTGAAAATGCCAATTGTCAATGGCATTGAAGCCACGCGTGAAATTCATAAAAAATTCCCAAACATAAAAATTTTAGTTTTGACCACTTACGATGATGATGAATGGGTTTTTGATGCGATTCGAGCAGGGGCATCTGGATATTTGCTCAAAGATACATCACGTCAGAAAATCATAGAAGCCATTCGTGGAACCATGGATGGAAAATCTTTCCTCGACCCGAATGTGGCAGGGAAGGTATTGAATCAAGTGGCGAATAACCAAACGCAGCCAAGCTCAATCTTGAAAGATAAACTGACTGAACGCGAATTAGATGTTTTGCGTTTGCTGGCGAAGGGGATGCCTAATTTTGAAATCGCCGGTCAATTATATTTATCTGAAGGAACGGTGCGTAATCACGTCAGCGCGATTTTGGAGAAATTAAATGTTTCCGATCGAACCCAAGCGGCAGTAATTGCAATACAGCATGGGTTGTAATTATTTACATTCTTTTTCAAGCAATTGATTTGCTTCCGAACTTCCCACTCGATTCCATAATGTATAAAGCGCGGGGCATAATGTCGGTTGAGATTTAATCGTCCGTTCTGTTAACTGAATCGCATTTTCTACATTTCCAGTTTGAGCAAAGGCTTCAATGAAAATTAAATTTTCAACAGGTAACTTCGCAGAAAATCCATTCTTTTCTGCTTCACGATATAAATCAATAACTTCATCCCAATTGCCTGCCTGGCGTACTACCTCTGCTTTTGTATAAAAGTAACACCAAGTATGTGCAGGTTCATCACCAAACAAAGTTTTTTCCATAGCAGGTGATTTGGCATCCAGCAAAATCAAATCAGGATTTGATAATTCAATCGCTTGTATCAAATAAATATTCGCATCTGGCACAGTTTCGTCATTGTTATAAATTGGGTCTAGCACACGCAAACAACCATCTGCTTCTTTATAAATCACAACACTATTTGAAGTATTTCCATTGAAGTTCACTGTGCGATATTCAACTTGAATTGGATTATCCGCTTTGATTTCTGAGACATTGAATCTAGTTTTTAAATACATCAACATATATGGAATATCACGGCTATTTAAATCAGGAGCGTATAGCCAATTGAGTGATGAAGTCAATTGATAATCAGAAGCATATTTGAATGGCAATTCATAAGCCAATACAGCAGTATTTTCTTCCAATGTGGGTATGCGCCAAGACATTTGCCAGAAGAATTCTTGTTGATTTGCCAAATCTCTGCGATATGTATTTGCAATCGTGAATTGATAAGCAGTGGACATGCCAATTAAAACACTCAACAGAATAATCTTTCCGCGTCCTTCTCTTAACATCAAATCTGCCAGCCCAATGATAAATAAACTAGCCCCTAACATTATCGACACAAAGAATCGGTCATAATCAAATTCTATTCTTAAAGGTAAACCTGCCGCCCAAGAAGGGAGTCTGCCTGCGAAGATGGTGATAAGACCGATGAGAATGAAAGCGTAGTTCGTAATGTGTGATTTGTGATGTGTAATTGGAACTTGGTAATTAGTAATTAGAAATATAGTTACAGTTGCAATAACAAAAATAGCAAAAGCAATCAATTGAGTTGCGGAGCCATCTATATTGGAGAAAATACTAAAGGTATTTAGCCAAGAAGTAAAGCCTGATAATGAAAGCGTAGTAATAAATTCATTAATCAGCGCCAAAGGTGATAATGTGGATGCCAAATCAATATCATAAGAATCATACGCGGAAGATTGATGATAGGAATATGTCCAAATGGCATTGAGAATCCAAACGATGAAGTAGGGTATCCATGTGATAAAACTTTTTTGAATTACTGCTTTACGCTTTTGAATCGTTTCAGACAAAATGACAACGATAAAACAAAAACGTAAAATTTCTAATCCAAAGAAATATTCAGTGGAGAAAAGGCCTAAGGCTTGTAAAAGAATTGCAACTACAATTAAATATTTTGGACTATTTTCATTTCTTAAAATTTTGACAGTTAAGATAAAAGAGGAAAGAAGAAAAACTAACGGAATCAATTCTTGATTGACATGCGTCAACGCAACCCATTGTTGTTGATAGGCA